>NZ_JBMNDO010000070.1:0-40555 GCF_052542855.1 Streptomyces sp. SAS_281 | reverse complement strand
CGATGGTACTGCAGGGGGGACCCTGTGGGAGAGTAGGACGCCGCCGAACAATCATTGTGGGGAAGCCCCGTGCCGATGGCACGGGGCTTTTCTGCGTTTTAGGCCAGGGACGCACAACCGGTCCGTAGCCGCCGGCCCGAGTGCCGGCCCGATTGGCCCGGGCGGTTTTGCATAACCCCTGGATCAGGGTATGCTTTAGCTCGTTGCCGCAGGGCAGCAAGGCCCCAATAGCTCAGTCGGTAGAGCGTCTCCATGGTAAGGAGAAGGTCTGCGGTTCGATTCCGCATTGGGGCTCAGAAGAAAGAAAGGCCCCGCCATCCGGCGGGGCCTTTCTTCATGTCCGGGGACCTGGCTAGTGAGGTTCCGGGACCCTCATGGTCAGAATGGCCATGTCGTCCGAGGGCGGCTCGGCGGCGAAGCGCTCGACGGCCCGGAGGATGCGTGCGGCCACCGCGCCCGCCGTAAGCCCTGTGCAGTGGGCGAGCACGTCCGCCAGGCCGTCGTCGCCGAGCATCCGTGTACCCTCACGGCGTTCCGTCACACCGTCCGTCACGCACAGCAGGACATCGCCCGGCTCCAGCGTGAACGTCTGCTCGTACAGCTCCAGGTCCTCCATGACGCCCAGCAGCGGCTGCGGGTCCGCCGCCGGCTCCACCGAGCCGTCCTGGCGCAGACGCAGCGGCAGCGGGTGTCCCGCGCACACGACCTTCAGGAGCGCGCTGCCGTCCTCCTGCGGCCACAGCTCGCCGTAGAGCAGCGTGAGGAAGCGGCTGCGGGTCCCCTCGTCGAGGATCGCGGCGTTGAGCCGCTCCAGGACCGCAGGGCCGCCGAAGCCCTCCCGGGCCAGCAGGCGCAGGGCGTGGCGTGCGAGGCCCGTCACGGCCGCCGCCTCCGGCCCCGTACCGCACACGTCGCCGATGGCGAACCCGTACGCGCCGTCCCGGATCGGGAACACGTCGTAGAAGTCGCCGCCGACCTCGTTGCCCTCGCCGGCCGCGCGGTAGATGACGTCCACCTCGACGTTGGGCACGGCGGGGAGGCCCGGCGGGAGGAGGCTGCGCTGAAGGGACTGGCTGATCGCCGTGCGCTCCGAGTAGAGGCGGGCGTTGTCCAGGGCCAGGGCGGCCCGGCGGGACAGGTCCTCGGCCAGCTCCAGGATCTCCTGGCGGAAGTGGTCGTCGGACGGCTTGCCGAGCGTCAGCATGCCGATGACGCGGTTACGGGCGACCAGGGGGAGGACGACGGTCTCGCCGCCCACCGCCGCCGCGGTCGCCAGCGTCGTACGCGTGGTCGAGCCGAGGCCGCCCGGCTCGCCGATGCCGATACTCCGCATCGAGGTCCGCAGCGCCGCCTCGTGGGCAGCCTGAGACGGAGCGGCCCACACCCGCGCCCCGGGGGTCCGTACGGGCTCCGGCGGGGAGATCCTGGTGAGCAGGCTCTTGAGTCCGTCGATGCGTTCCTCGTCCTCGTGCAGCACGTAGGAGAGCTCCGGGTCCGACGCCGGGTCGGCGATCGTGTAGACGGCGCACCACGTCGCCAGCGTCGGGACCGTCATCTGGGCCATCAGGGCCAGCGTCTGGTCCCGGTCCAGGGTGCCCGCCAGCAGGTCCGACGCCTCGACGAGGAAGGAGAGCGAGCCACGGCGCAGCCGCTCCAGCTCGCCCAGGCGCGCCGACTCGACCGCGAGGGCGATCCGGTCCGCGGCGAACTGCAGACGCAGCGCTTCCTCGTTGGAATAGCGGCCGGCTCCCTCGGCCGCGACGCCCAGGGAGCCCGTGAGGCGCCCCTCGACCTTCAGCGGGACCGTGACCACCGAGCGCATGCCGGTGTTGCCGAGCAGCGGGACCGCGCCGGGGACGGCGTCCAGGTCCTCGTGGACGGCGGGCATCCGGGCGGAGCCGTACCGGCCGGTGCCGGCCTCGACGGGAACGCGGGCGAAGCGCTGACGGGCGGAGGGCAGGCCGGTCGTGGCCCGCACCTCCAGCTCGGTCTCGTCGTCCGTGGCGAGCAGGAGGAAGGCGGCGTCGGCGTCGAGCATGTCGCGCGCCCGCTCGACGGTGCGCTGGAGCAGGCCGTCGAGATCGTCGGGGGCGGGGGAGCCGATGAAGACCTCGAAGGGGTCCGTCTTGCGGCTCTCGGCGGTGTCGGAGACCGGGGTGCGCGCGGGGGTCTGGAGAACCGCGCGCTCGTAGTCGCGCACCAGCAGGCAGACCGTGGACGGTTCGCCCTGAGGGTCCCGGACACGCAGGTGGGATCCGTAGACCGGGATGGTGCGGCCGTCGGCGCCCCGGATGCCGTAGCTGCCCTCCCAGCGGGAGAGACGCAGGGCGTCCGCGATGCCGGTGTTGGTGCCGGGGGTCTGCGGCCAGGCGGTGAAGTCGGCGAGTTGCTTGCCGGTGACCTGCTCCGCCGTGTAGCCGAAGAGGTACGCCGCGTCGTCGTTCCACGCGGCGACGGCGCCCTCGCTGTCGATCTGGACGACGGCGACCCTGACGCGTTCGTCGGTGACCGGGAGCAGGCCCACGGGCAGCAGCGGACCGGCCGAGCGGACGCCGACCGGGCGGTCCGGGAGGTCGAGCTGGAACCAGACGTGTTTGCGCGTGGGGGAGTACTCGACGCCCCAGCGGGAAGCGAGAGCCGCGCACAGCAGCAGACCGCGGCCGTTCTCGCTGTCGAGGCTGCCGAGATCGAGTCCCGTCGTCCGGAGCGGGATCTCCCGTTCCGGGTAATGGTCTGCGATCTCCACCCGGACGCCGTCCTCCGTGCGCAGACACAGCACGTCCGCGGCGGTGCCGGCGTGGATCACGGCATTGGTGACGAGCTCACTGGTCAGGACGACGGCGTCGTCGACGACGTCGGTGTATCCCCAGCCCTGGAGCGTGTCGCGGACAAAGGCACGGGCCGTCGCGACGGAGCGCGCCACCGGGTCGAAGGTGGCAGCCGCACGCGCCGTGATCACAGCACTCCCCATATGGTGTCTCGTCGCTTCCCCGAGTCCGTGCCCGTTTCTCGCCGCTTCGATTCGCCTGCCAGGCTAGACGCTCCCCCCGGGCACCGGATACACGAGGGCGGACTTCGGACAGACCCGGGCGGGAACGGACGGATGACCGGACAGCATGGGCTTCCCTCCGGAGGGATGTGGGACAACCATGGGAGGTTCCACCCCGACCGGTTCCCGCCTGGTACGTTTCAACGATTTGACGTCCGCATGGTCACCCGTCGACGGTGGGCTGTGGCGGTGAGCCATGGAAGTTCTGGGCAAGCTCTCGGACGAGGTCCTAGCTAGATGGTCAACCCCTGCGGGAGGGACACGGTGGAGTCTGACGTGGCGGCGCGGGGTTCAGGTGCGCGCAGTAAGGGCGGTCAGTCCGTGAAGAAGCAGCGCAATGGAACCGTCGAGGTGGACGCTGCGGCGCTGCACAGACTGCTGGCCGGTCTGGTCGCCATGCGCGACGGCAACTTCCGCAGGCGCGTCACGGTCTCCGGTGACGGCGTGATGGCGGAACTCGCCGCGGTCTTCAACGAGGTCGCCGACCGCAATGTGCACCTCACCGGTGAGCTGGCGCGGGTGCGGCGCGTGGTCGGACGGGAGGGCAAGCTCACCGAACGCCTGGAGACGGGTGCCTGCGAGGGTTCCTGGGCCGCCGCGATCGACGCCTCGAACGAGCTGGTGGACGATCTCGCCCGTCCGGTATCCGAGGTGGGGCGGGTGCTGTCGGCGGTGGCCGACGGTGATCTCGAACAGCGGATGGAGCTGCGCTCCCATACGGCGGACGACACGGTACGGCCGCTGCGCGGCGAGTTCCTGAAGGTCGCGCGCACCGTCAACAACCTGGTCGACCAGCTGTCGGCGTTCACCGAGCAGGTGACGCGGGTCGCGGTCGAGGTGGGGACCGAGGGCAAGCTCGGCGGCCAGGCGCAGGTGCGCGGGATGTCCGGGTCGTGGAAGGACCTCACGGACTCGGTCAACACCATGGCGTACCGGCTGACCGCACAGGTGCGCGACATCGCCCTGGTGACGACGGCGGTGGCCAAGGGCGATCTGTCGCGGAAGGTCACCGTCCATGTGGCCGGTGAGATGCTCCAGCTGAAGAACACCGTCAACACGATGGTCGACCAGCTGTCCTCGTTCTCCTCCGAGGTGACCCGGGTCGCCCGCGAGGTCGGCACGGAGGGCGAGCTGGGCGGCCAGGCCGTGGTGCCCGGGGTCGCCGGGGTGTGGAAGGACCTGACGGACTCCGTCAACACGATGGCCGGCAACCTCACCTCCCAGGTGCGCGGCATCGCGGAGGTGACGACGGCGGTCGCCAACGGTGACCTGTCGCAGAAGGTCCAGGTCAGCGCGCGCGGCGAGGTTGCCCAGCTCGCCGAGACGATCAACCAGATGACCGAGACGCTGCGCACCTTCGCGGACGAGGTCACCCGCGTGGCCAGCGAGGTCGGCGGGCAGGGTGTGCTCGGCGGCCAGGCGCAGGTGCCGGGCGCCGCCGGGACCTGGAAGGACCTCACCGACTCGGTGAACACGGTCTTCCGGAACCTGACGACACAGGTGCGCGACATCGCCCAGGTGACCACGGCGGTGGCCAGCGGTGACATGACGCAGAAGGTCACCGTCGACGTGGCCGGCGAGATGCTGGAGCTGAAGAACACCGTCAACACGATGGTCGACCAGCTTCAGTCCTTCGGTTCGGAGGTGACCCGGGTGGCCCGGGAGGTCGGCGTCGAGGGCCGGCTCGGCGGGCAGGCCGAGGTGCCGGGCGCCGCCGGGACCTGGAAGGACCTCACCGACTCCGTGAACACGGCCTTCCGCAACCTGACCGGGCAGGTGCGTGACATCGCGCAGGTGACGACGGCCGTCGCCAACGGCGACCTGTCGCAGAAGGTCACCGTCGACGTCGCGGGCGAGATGCTGGAGCTGAAGAACACCGTCAACACGATGGTGGCGCAGCTCTCCTCGTTCGCCGATCAGGTCACGCGGATGGCCCGTGACGTGGGTACCGAGGGCCGCCTCGGCGGTCAGGCGCGGGTCGACGGCGTCTCCGGTACGTGGAAGGAACTCACCGACTCCGTCAACTTCATGGCGGGGAACCTCACCTCCCAGGTGCGCCAGATCGCGCAGGTCACGACCGCGGTGGCGCGAGGCGATCTTTCTCAGAAGATCGACGTGGACGCGCGCGGCGAGATCCTGGAGCTGAAGAACACCATCAACACGATGGTCGACCAGCTCTCGGCCTTCGCCGAGCAGGTGACCAGGGTCGCCCGCGAGGTGGGTACGGACGGGCGCCTCGGCGGCCAGGCGCAGGTGCCCGGCGTGGCTGGTGTGTGGCGTGACCTGACCGATTCCGTGAACGGAATGGCGGGGAACCTGACCGCTCAGGTCCGTAACATCGCGCAGGTCGCCACGGCGGTGGCGCGCGGTGACCTGTCGCAGAAGATCGATGTGGACGCGCGCGGCGAGATCCTGGAGCTGAAGAACACCCTCAACACGATGGTCGACCAGCTCTCGAACTTCGCGGAGCAGGTGACGCGGGTGGCCCGCGAGGTGGGCACCGAGGGAATGCTGGGTGGCCAGGCCGAGGTGCAGGGGGTCTCCGGTACGTGGAAGGACCTCACGCAGTCCGTCAACGGCATGGCCAACAACCTCACCATTCAGGTGCGCAACATCGCCGAGGTGACGACGGCGGTCGCCAACGGTGATCTCTCCAAGAAGATCACCGTCGATGCCAAGGGCGAGATCCTCGAACTGGTGACGACGGTCAACACGATGGTCGACCAGTTGTCGTCGTTCTCCTCCGAGGTGACCCGGGTGGCCCGCGAGGTGGGCACCGAGGGCATCCTCGGCGGCCAGGCGCGGGTGCGCGGGGCGACGGGCATCTGGAAGGACCTCAGCGACAACGTCAACCAGATCGCCAACAACCTGACCAGTCAGGTGCGCAACATCTCCCGCGTCTCGTCCGCCGTCGCCAACGGCGACCTGACGAAGAAGGTCACCGTCGAGGCGCGCGGCGAGGTCGCCGAGCTGGCCGACACCGTCAACACGATGGTGACCACGCTGTCCTCGTTCGCGGACGAGGTGACCCGGGTCGCCCGCGAGGTGGGTACGGAGGGCGAGCTGGGCGGCCAGGCGCGCGTCCCGGGCGTCTCCGGTACGTGGAAGGACCTCACCGAGTCCGTGAACTCGATGGCGTCCAACCTGACGGGCCAGGTGCGCCAGATCGCCGCCGTCACGACGGCCATCGCCAAGGGCGACCTGACCAAGAAGATCGACATCGATGCGCGCGGCGAGATCCAGCAGCTGAAGAACACCATCAACACGATGGTCGACCAGCTGTCCTCGTTCGCCGAGCAGGTGACCCGGGTCGCCCGCGAGGTGGGTACCGAGGGCCAGCTCGGCGGCCAGGCGCGGGTGCGCGACGTGGACGGCACCTGGCGCGACCTCACCGAATCGGTGAACGAGATGGCCGGGAACCTGACCCGTCAGGTGCGGGCGATCGCTGCCGTGGCGACGGCGGTGACGCGCGGCGACCTCAACCTGAAGATCGACGTGGACGCGGCGGGCGAGATCCAGGCCCTCCAGGACAACATCAACACGATGATCGCGAACCTGCGCGACACCACCGCCACGAACAAGGAGCAGGACTGGCTGAAGGGCAATCTGGCCCGCATCTCCGGTCTGATGCAGGGGCGCCGCGACCTGGACGACGTGGCCTCGCTCATCATGAGCGAGCTGACCCCCGTGGTCTCCGCCCAGCACGGCGCGTTCTTCCTGGCCACGCCCACCGGTGAGACCGACGCGCTGGGCGCCGAGGCCGAGGGGGCGTACGAGCTGCGCATGCGGGGAAGCTACGGCTACTCCGCCGGCTCCATGCCGACGTCCTTCCGTCCGGGCGAGACGCTCATCGGCACGGCCGCCGAGGAGAAGCGGACGATCCAGGTGGACAACGTGCCGCCGGGATACCTGAAGATCTCCTCCGGGCTCGGTGAGGCGCCGCCCGCGCATGTGATCGTGCTTCCGGTGCTCTTCGAGGGCAAGGTTCTCGGGGTCATCGAACTGGCCTCGTTCCAGCCGTTCACGCACATTCAGCGGGACTTCCTGAACCAGCTCGCGGAAATGATCGCCACGAGCGTCAACACGATCAGCGTCAACACGACGACCGAGAAGCTGCTCGAACAGTCGCAGGAGCTCACCGAGCAATTGCGGGACCGCTCGCAGGAACTGGAGAACCGGCAGAAGGCCCTCCAGGCGTCCAACGCCGAACTGGAGGAGAAGGCCGAGCTGCTGGCCAGGCAGAACCGCGACATCGAGGTCAAGAACACCGAGATCGAGGAGGCGCGGCAGGTCCTGGAGGAGCGCGCCGAACAGCTCGCCGTTTCGATGCGCTACAAGTCCGAGTTCCTGGCGAACATGTCGCACGAGCTGCGTACGCCTCTCAACTCGCTGCTCATTCTGGCCAAGCTGCTCGCGGACAACGCCGAGGGCAATCTCTCGCCGAAGCAGGTGGAATTCGCCGAGACGATCCACGGAGCCGGATCCGACCTGCTCCAGCTGATCAACGACATCCTCGACCTGTCGAAGGTCGAGGCGGGCAAGATGGACGTGAGTCCGACGCGGATCGCCCTGGTGCAGCTGGTCGATTACGTGGAGGCGACCTTCCGGCCGCTCACCGCGGAAAAGGGGCTGGATTTCTCCGTACGGGTGTCGCCGGAGCTGCCGGCAACGCTGCACACGGACGAGCAGCGGCTCCTCCAGGTGTTGCGCAACCTGCTGTCCAACGCGGTGAAGTTCACCGACAGCGGGGCCGTCGAGCTGGTGATCAGGCACGCCGGCCAGGAGGTGCCGGACGCCATCCGCGAGCAGTTGCTGGAGGCCGGTTCGCTGCGGGACGCGAACGGCGAGCTGATCGCCTTCTCGGTGACCGACACCGGCATCGGGATCGCGGCCAGCAAGATGCGGGTCATCTTCGAGGCGTTCAAACAGGCGGACGGGACGACCAGCCGCAAGTACGGGGGCACGGGCCTCGGCCTGTCCATCAGCCGCGAGATCGCGCGGCTGCTGGGCGGCGAGATCCACGCGGCGAGCGAGCCGGGCCGCGGTTCCACGTTCACGCTGTACCTGCCGCTGCACCCGAGCGAACTCCCGCCGCAGGGCTACCCGCAACTCGCTCCGGGGCAGGCCGACGGCCCGACCGGCGTGATCGAGGGCGGCCGGGCGCCGGAGCCCGGACAGGTGTACGTGCCGGACCCCGCCCAGGCCGCCCCGCGCCGCCGGCGCAAGGCCCTCGGGGGCGCGCAGCAGCAGCCCGCACTGCCGCCGCGTCCGGTGTCCGCCCCCGTCGCGCAGCCGGCTCCGGCCGCCGAGCCGGAGTCATGGGCCGTGGGCGGCCAGGAGGAGCCGGAGACCCGCAGGACGTTCCGGTTCAGCGGCGAGAAGGTGCTGATCGTCGACGACGACATCCGTAACGTCTTCGCGCTGACCAGCGTGCTGGAGCAGCACGGACTGACGGTCCTGTACGCCGAGAACGGGCGCGAGGGCATCGAAGTCCTGGAGCAGCACGACGATGTGACGGTCGTACTGATGGACATCATGATGCCGGAGATGGACGGGTACGCGACGACCTCGGCGATCCGCAGGATGCCGCAGTTCGCCGAGCTGCCGATCGTGGCGCTGACCGCCAAGGCGATGAAGGGCGACAAGGAGAAGGCGCTCGAATCGGGTGCGTCCGACTATGTCACCAAGCCGGTCGATCCCGACCATCTTCTTTCGGTCATGGAGGGGTGGATGCGCGGAGAGTGAGCACTCACTGAGAGAATCCATGAAGTTTTGTTGACCGGTGGTGTCCGAAGGAGTGTGGGAACGCGGATTGCGGGGAACCTTCTGGTCCCCCGCCACGTTTCCGGTACGTGCACAGTGACATCACGGTGACAGGGTGTGGTGACCGCCGGGGTGCGGCTACCATGACCGGCACAAGGACGGGCGGCGTAAGGGAGTCGCCCCCCGGGGCGGCGCCCGGTGCAATTCCAGGGCGAGGAGGGCGGGCCATGGTGCAGAAGGCCAAGATCCTCCTGGTCGATGACCGGCCGGAGAATCTGCTGGCGCTGGAGGCCATCCTCTCTGCGCTCGATCAGACACTGGTTCGGGCATCGTCAGGGGAGGAGGCGCTCAAAGCGCTGCTCACGGACGACTTCGCGGTCATTCTGCTGGACGTCCAGATGCCGGGCATGGACGGTTTCGAAACCGCCGCGCACATCAAGCGGCGGGAACGGACCCGGGACATCCCGATCATCTTCCTCACCGCGATCAATCACGGCCCGCACCACACCTTCCGGGGTTACGCGGCCGGCGCGGTGGACTACATCTCGAAGCCGTTCGACCCGTGGGTGCTGCGCGCCAAGGTCTCGGTCTTCGTGGAGCTGTACATGAAGAACTGCCAGCTGCGCGAGCAGGCGGCGCTGCTGCGGCTCCAGCTGGAGGGCGGCGGCCGGGCGAGCGCCCAGCAGGACAGGGAGCCCGCCGGTCTGCTGGCCGAGCTCTCCGCGCGGCTCGCGGCCGTCGAAGAGCAGGCGGAGGCGCTGTCGAAGCAGCTTGACGACGAGTCCGCCGACGCGGGCGCGGTGGCGACGGCCGCCCATCTCGAACGGAAGCTGACCGGTCTGCGCCGCGCGCTCGACGCGCTGGAGCCGGGTACCGGCGGGGCTTCGGGGGTTCTCCCCTCGTAACGGCGTACCCGCCTTGCGGGCGGGCCGTCTTCGGGTGTGCCCGGGCAACTGGGTGGCGGCTGAGGGGTGTCGGGGTGCGCTCGCCGGTGAGGGCGCGTCAGTTTCCGGCCCGCGCGCGGCGACACGGACGGGTGAACCGGTACGCCCACCTGTTCACGGGCGTAGACACCGGTAACCTCGGCACCATGGCCTCACGTACGTCCGGCAAGGGTTCCCAGGGCACGGCGGGCACCGCGAAGCGCGTCGGCGGTGGCCCGGGTCCGGCGAAGAAAGCCGCGCCCGCCAAGAAGACCGCAGCGAAGAAGGCGCCCGCGAAGAGGGCGCCGGCCAAGAGGACCGCGGCGAAGAAGGCTGCCCCGCCGCGTCCGGCGCCCTCGCCCACGAACGGCGTGTACCGGCTGGCGCGGGCGCTCTGGCTCGGCGCGGCCCACGGCGTCGGCGCGATGTTCCGCGGCATAGGGCGCGGCGCCAAGGGTCTCGACCCCGCCCACCGCAAGGACGGCGTCGCGCTGCTGCTGCTCGGCCTCGCGCTGATCGTCGCCGCGGGCACCTGGTCGAACCTGCGCGGTCCGGTGGGCGACCTCGTGGAGATGCTCGTCACCGGGGCGTTCGGCCGGCTCGACCTGCTCGTGCCGATACTGCTGGGCGTCATCGCGGTGCGGCTGATCCTGTATCCCCAGCGGCCCGAGGCCAACGGCCGCATCGTCATCGGCCTCTCCGCCCTGGTCATCGGCGTGCTCGGACAGGTCCACATCGCGTGCGGTTCGCCGGGGCGCGACAAGGGGACCGAGGCCATGCAGGACGCGGGCGGCCTCATCGGCTGGGCCGCCTCCAAGCCGCTGATCTTCGCCATGGGCGAGGTGCTGGCCGTGCCGCTGCTCCTGCTGCTCACCGTCTTCGGGCTGCTGGTCGTCACGGCGACCCCGGTGAACGCCATCCCGCAGCGGCTGCGGCTGCTCGGCGTCAAGCTGGGCATCGTGGAGCCGGCGTACGACCCAGGGGCGCCGGAGGGCGACGACGAGCGGTACGACGAGCAGTGGCGCGAGGCGCTGCCGCCCCGCTCCCGCCGCTCCCAGGCGCCCGACGCGTACGAGCCGGACCTCGCGGAGTCCGAGGCGCTGTCCAAGCGCCGCAGGCCGCGCAGGCCCTCGGTGCAGCCCGCGATGAACCGCACGATGGACGCGGTGGACGTCGCGGCCGCCGCTGCCGCCGCGCTCGACGGGGCCGTGCTCAACGGGATGCCGCCCTCGCCGGTCGTCGCCGACCTGACCCAGGGCGTCTCGGTGGAGCGCGAGCGGGCGGGCACGCCGGTGCCCGGTGCCAGGGAGGCGGAGCCGGCCGGGAAGCGGGCGGAAGCCACGCCCGGGGCCGGTGTTCCCGATCTGACCAAGCCGGCCCCCGAGCCCTCCGAGCCCCAGTCGCTGCCGGCCCGGGCGGAACAGCTCCAGCTCTCCGGCGACATCACGTACTCGCTGCCCTCGCTCGACCTGCTGGAGCGCGGCGGTCCCGGCAAGACGCGGAGCGCCGCCAACGACGCGATCGTCGCCTCGCTGACCAACGTGTTCACCGAGTTCAAGGTGGACGCCGCCGTGACCGGCTTCACCCGCGGGCCGACGGTGACGCGGTACGAGGTGGAGCTCGGCCCGGCCGTGAAGGTCGAGCGGATCACGGCGCTCACCAAGAACATCGCGTACGCCGTCGCCAGCCCCGACGTCCGCATCATCTCGCCGATTCCGGGTAAGTCCGCGGTCGGCATCGAGATCCCCAACTCCGACCGGGAGATGGTCAACCTCGGCGACGTACTGCGGCTGGCGGACGCGGCCGAGGACGACCACCCCATGCTCGTCGCGCTCGGCAAGAACGTGGAGGGCGGCTATGAGATGGCCAACCTCGCGAAGATGCCGCACGTCCTGGTGGCCGGTGCGACCGGCTCCGGCAAGTCGTCCTGCATCAACTGCCTGATCACCTCGATCATGGTGCGGGCCACGCCGGAGGACGTCCGGATGGTCCTGGTCGACCCGAAGCGGGTCGAGCTCACCGCGTACGAAGGCATTCCGCACCTGATCACGCCGATCATCACCAACCCCAAGAAGGCCGCCGAGGCACTCCAGTGGGTCGTACGGGAGATGGATCTGCGCTACGACGACCTCGCGGCGTTCGGCTACCGGCACATCGACGACTTCAACCACGCCGTGCGCACCGGCAAGCTCAAGACGCCGGAGGGCAGCGAACGGGAGCTCGCGCCCTATCCGTACCTGCTGGTGATCGTCGACGAGCTGGCCGACCTGATGATGGTCGCCCCGCGCGACGTCGAGGACTCGATCGTCCGCATCACCCAGCTGGCCCGCGCCGCCGGCATCCACCTGGTGCTCGCCACACAGCGCCCCTCGGTGGATGTCGTCACCGGTCTGATCAAGGCGAACGTCCCCTCGCGGCTGGCCTTCGCCACGTCCTCGCTCGCCGACAGCCGCGTCATCCTGGACCAGCCCGGCGCCGAGAAACTCATCGGAAAGGGTGACGGTCTGTTCCTGCCGATGGGCGCGAACAAGCCGACCCGTATGCAGGGCGCCTTCGTCACGGAGGACGAGGTCGCGGCGGTCGTCCAGCACTGCAAGGACCAGATGGCCCCGGTCTTCCGCGACGACGTGGTGGTCGGAACGAAGCAGAAGAAGGAGATCGACGAGGACATCGGCGACGACCTCGACCTGCTGTGCCAGGCCGCCGAGCTGGTCGTCTCCACCCAGTTCGGGTCGACCTCGATGCTCCAGCGCAAGCTGCGGGTCGGCTTCGCCAAGGCCGGGCGTCTGATGGACCTGATGGAGTCGCGCAACATCGTCGGACCGAGCGAGGGCTCCAAGGCGCGCGACGTCCTGGTGAAACCCGACGAGCTCGACGGGGTGTTGGCACAGATTCGTGGGGAAACCGCTTCGTAAGAGTTTTCCGGGCAACCGTTTCGCCGGGCCGTGCGTCAAGTTGAAGGGAAGGACGGAACGTCCTTCCCCGGGGCGTCCCGGCAAAACCGGCTCTGTTCGAATCTGATGGCGTACAAAGTCCACCCGCCCGGTTGCCCCACCCTTTCGTACCCCCCCTAGACTGAACACCCAGCAGGTGGCTCACGCTCGAAAGGCGCCCCCGTGTCCATCGGCAACTCCCCCGAAGACGACCGGCCTTCGATCGGCCGAGTGCTCCAGCAGGCTCGTCTCGCCGCAGGTCTCACGGTCGAAGAGGTCAGCACGTCCACCCGGGTGCGCATCCCCATCGTGCACGCGATCGAGCAGGACGACTTCTCCCGCTGCGGCGGCGACGTGTACGCCCGCGGCCACATCCGTACGCTCGCCCGTGCCGTCGGCACCGATCCGGAACCGCTGATCGCGCAGTACGACGCCGAGCACGGCGGCCGTCCCGCGCCCACGCCGGCGGCGCCGCTGTTCGAGGCCGAGCGCATCCGCTCCGAACCCCGCAGGCCCAACTGGACCGCGGCCATGGTCGCGGCGATCGTCGCCGTGGTCGGCTTCGTCGGCTTCACGTTCTTCAAGGGCGGCGACGACGGTCCCTCGACCGCCGGCCGCGTCGCCGAGGGCCCGACCTCCGACAAGATCGCCCCGAAGCCCTCCGCCAGCAAGCCCGCCGACCCCAAGCCGGCCCCGTCCGAGAGCGCCATCGCCGCGGCGCCCCAGGACAAGGTCACCGTCAAGCTCAGCGCCACCCAGGGCAAGAGCTGGATCTCCGCCAAGGACCACAACGGCCGGTCCCTCTTCGACGGCACCCTCCAGCAGGGCCAGTCGAAGACCTTCCAGGACAAGGAGCGCGTCGACCTCATCCTCGGCAACGCGGGCTCGATCGAGCTCTTCGTGAACGGGAAGAAGGTCGAGGACGAGTTCAAGCCCGGACAGGTCGAACGCCTTTCGTACACCAAGGGTGACCCCGAGGTCGGCTGACCGGTCACCCGCAGACATCGCGGCGCGGCGAGCGCCCGGCCACCGTGCCGGGCGCTCGCCGTCTTTGTCACCGTGGGTAACGGCACAACCCTCCGCGCCGGGGCCGGTGCCGGGACAAAGTAGTCTTGAGTCCATGCCCGAACGCCGTACCGTCGCCCTTGTCACTCTTGGCTGCGCCCGTAACGAGGTGGACTCGGAGGAGCTCGCAGGCCGCCTGGCAGCGGACGGCTGGGAGCTCGTCGAGGATGCCTCCGATGCCGACGTCGCCGTCGTCAACACCTGTGGGTTCGTCGAGGCCGCCAAGAAGGACTCCGTCGACGCCCTCCTCGAAGCCAATGATCTGAAGGACCACGGCCGCACCCAGGCCGTCGTCGCCGTCGGCTGCATGGCCGAGCGCTACGGCAAGGACCTCGCCGAGGCCCTGCCGGAAGCGGACGGCGTCCTCGGTTTCGACGATTACGCCGACATCTCCGACCGCCTCCAGACCATCCTCAGCGGCGGCGTCCACGCCTCCCACACCCCCCGCGACCGCCGCAAGCTGCTGCCGATCAGCCCCGCCGAGCGGCAGGACGCCGCCGTCTCCCTGCCCGGCCACGCACAGGAGATCGTCCCCGCCCCCGCCGACCTGCCGGAGGGCGTCGCCCCGGTCTCCGGGCCGCGCGCACCGCTGCGCCGCCGGCTGGGCACCAGCCCCGTCGCCTCGGTCAAGCTGGCCTCCGGCTGCGACCGCCGCTGCTCCTTCTGCGCCATCCCGTCCTTCCGCGGCTCCTTCATCTCCCGCCGCCCCTCGGACGTGCTGGGCGAGACCCGCTGGCTCGCCGAGCAGGGTGTGAAGGAGGTCATGCTGGTCTCCGAGAACAACACCTCGTACGGCAAGGACCTCGGTGACATCCGCCTCCTGGAGACCCTGCTGCCCGAGCTCGCGGAGGTCGACGGGATCGAGCGCATCCGCGTCAGCTACCTGCAGCCCGCCGAGATGCGGCCCGGCCTGATCGACGTCCTCACCTCGACGCCGAAGGTCGCGCCCTACTTCGACCTCTCCTTCCAGCACTCCGCGCCCGGCGTGCTCCGGGCGATGCGCCGCTTCGGCGACACCGACCGCTTCCTGGAGCTGCTGGACACGATCCGGGGCAAGGCACCGCAGGCCGGCGCCCGGTCCAACTTCATCGTCGGCTTCCCCGGCGAGAGCGAGGACGACCTCGCGGAGCTGGAACGGTTTCTCACGGGCGCCCGTCTCGACGCGATCGGCGTCTTCGGCTACTCCGACGAGGAGGGCACCGAGGCGGTCGGCTACGACAACAAGCTCGACGCCGACGTCATCGCGGAGCGCCTTGCGCACATCTCGCAGCTCGCCGAGGAACTGACCTCGCAGCGCGCCGAGGAGCGCATGGGCGAGACGCTCCAGGTGCTGGTCGAGTCCGTCGAGCCCACCGAGGACGAGCCGCGCGCCTACGGCCGTGCCGCGCACCAGGCCCCCGAAACCGACGGCCAGGTGCTCTTCACCGCACGCGAGGGCCTGGTCCCGGGCCGTATGGTCGAGGCAAAGGTCGTGGGCACCGAAGGGGTGGACCTGATCGCCGAGTGCAGTGAGCTTGTGGAGGTAGCCAGATGACCGGAGTCCCGGCATCCGCGGCAGGCGGTTCCGGCGCGACGCCGGTCCGCGGCGGAAAGCTGGGCGCCGCGGCGGTCAATCAGGCCAGTCTGTGGAACATCGCCAACCTCCTGACGATGGCCCGGCTCGTGCTCGTCCCCGGCTTCGTGGTGCTGCTGCTCCACGGCGGCGGATACGACCCGGCCTGGCGCTCCTTCGCCTGGGCCGCCTTCGCCATCGCCATGATCACCGACCTGTTCGACGGGCATCTGGCGCGCACGTACAACCTGGTCACCGACTTCGGGAAGATCGCCGACCCGATCGCCGACAAGGCGATCATGGGCGCGGCGCTGGTCTGTCTGTCGTATCTGGGCGACCTGCCGTGGTGGGTCACGGGCGTGATCCTCTTCCGCGAGCTGGGCATCACGCTGATGCGTTTCTGGGTGATCCGGCACGGGGTCATTCCCGCCAGCCGCGGCGGCAAGATGAAGACGCTGGCGCAGGGGACGGCCGTCGGGATGTACGTCCTGGCGCTGACCGGTCCGCTGGCCACCCTGCGCTTCTGGGTGATGGCGGTGGCCGTCGTGTTGACGGTCGTCACCGGTCTGGACTACGTGCGTCAGGCCGTTGTGCTGCGGCGCCAGGGCCTCGCGGCGGAGCGCGCGGCCTCGGAGGTGTCGCGGGCCGCCTCCGAGGAGAGCGGCACGGCCGCCGGGGCGGCGGGGGCCCGGGGCCCGGCGGAGGCCGAGCGGTGACTGCGGCGGGCCGGGTGCTGCGGCTGCTCGTCGAGCGGGGGCAGACCCTCGCCGTCGCGGAGTCGCTGACCGGCGGCCTGGTCGCGGCCGAACTCACGTCCGTACCGGGCGCCTCCCAAGCCTTCAGGGGCTCGGTGACGGCTTACGCGACCCCCCTCAAGAGTGAAGTCCTGGGGGTGGACGCCGGTCTCCTGGCGGAGCGCGGGGCGGTCGACGCGGACGTCGCGCGTCAGATGGCGACAGGCGTACGGCGGGCTCTGGGGGCAGACTGGGGAGTGGCGACCACGGGCGTCGCCGGCCCCGAACCCCAGGACGGCCAACCCGTCGGGACGGTCTTCGTCGCGGTCAGCGGTCCGCACGGCACCGGGAAAGTGGCCGCGCTGCGGTTGAACGGCGACCGGGCGGACATCCGTAAGAAGAGCGTACGAAGCGCGCTCGACCTGCTCTCAGGCGAACTCCACGAGAATGCGAGCGCACAGGATACGGAAGAGAACGGGGGGAATTGATGTTTGCAGCCCTGAGTGAACACGACATCGCTCCCCGCACGGCCGCAGCGCTAGGCGGTACGGTGGGGCGTGAAGGATGCGGCTACGCGGTCCGAGGAGGGAGCCACCGATGATTCTGCTCCGTCGCCTGCTGGGTGACGTGCTGCGTCGGCAGCGCCAGCGCCAAGGCCGTACTCTGCGCGAAGTCTCCTCGTCCGCCCGAGTTTCGCTCGGCTATCTCTCCGAGGTGGAGCGGGGGCAGAAGGAGGCATCCTCCGAACTGCTCTCCGCCATTTGCGACGCGCTTGACGTACGGATGTCCGAGCTCATGCGTGAAGTGAGCGATGAGCTGTCCCTGGCCGAACTGGCCGAGTCGGCAGCGGCCAGCGATCCGGTACCTGTGCCGGTGCGCCCCATGCTCAACTCCGTCTCCGTTACCTCGGTGGCGGGTGTACCGACGGGGCGGGTGACCATCAAGGCACCCGCGGAAGCGGTGGACGTCGTCGCCGCCTGACCGTTCGGTTCGGTGTGAAGCCGAGGCCCCGGTTCTCCCCCCGCTACGGGGGAGGGCCGGGGCTTTC
This sequence comes from Streptomyces sp. SAS_281, assembly GCF_052542855.1. Lineage (NCBI taxonomy): Bacteria > Bacillati > Actinomycetota > Actinomycetes > Kitasatosporales > Streptomycetaceae > Streptomyces > Streptomyces sp. SAS_281. Next base: position 23,488 of record NZ_JBMNDO010000070.1, on the reverse strand, counting down.
GTGCGCCTACGGGTGGATTTCGTGAGCCCTCTCGTGTGTCAGCGGGGCGATGAGGGGCAGGTGCGTGGATGAGAGACCGAGAAAGCTTCCCGAATGAACGTGTCGGAGTCGTCGGGCGCTTTCTCGAATGACCGTTTTGCTTCGTTTGTGCCATCGTGGGTGGTGCTGAACGGAACGGATTCCAGATCGGAGACGTGCATGTCTGTGGTGAAGAGCCCACTGTCCGAGACCGACCTCAAGGCCGTCGGAGACGCCCTTCAGGGCGCTCTGGTGGATCTCCTCGACCTTTCTCTGGTGGCCAAGCAGGTCCACTGGAATGTGGTCGGGCCGCGGTTCAGGTCCGTGCACCTCCAGCTCGACGATGTCGTGGACACCGCTCGCCAGCACTCCGACACCGTCGCGGAGCGGGCGTCCGCGCTCGGCGTCAACCCGGACGGCCGAGCCGCGACGATCGCCAAGAGCACGGCCATCGCCTCCGTGTCCGAAGGCTGGATCAAGGACGTGGACGCGGTGAAGACCCTGGTCGACGCCCTCGGCGTGGTGATCGGGCGGATGCGCGAGCGCATCGAGGTGACCGAGAGCCCGGACCCGGTCAGTCAGGACATCCTGATCGCGCTGACCGCCGAGCTCGAGAAGCACGCGTGGATGTTCCAGGCCGAGAGCGCCTGAACGAAGCCATCACTCACCGGATTACTTCGACGGAGGTACGAACATGAGGAACGAAGGCGCGAAGGACAAGGTCACCGGCAAGGCGAAGGAAGCCATGGGCAAGATGTCCGGCGACCGTCGCAAGGAGGCCGAGGGCAAGGCCGACCAGGCCAAGGGCAAGGCCAAGGACGCCATGGACGGTGCCCGTGACCGGGCGGACGGCGTCAAGGACTCCCTGAACGACGACAAGGACTGACCCCTCGGTCCGCGGCGGAGCCCCCACCCGTGCGGTGGGGGCTCCGTGCTGAGAGGGGGCGGCGCGGGGTGGGGTGGTGCGGCCCGCTCCGCGCGCGCCGGGGGTGCAACGGTGCGCTCTCGCCCCGGAGGAACGGGCGCGACTAGGGTCCTTCGTTTGGATCAAGCCGGAGGAGGCAGCCATGGTACGGCGATGGGTGCCGGCGCTCGTTCTCTGCGGCGTGTGGTGGTGGGCCGTGCTGCGGCTGATACTGGCCCCGGCGCACGCGGGGGTGGTCGAGGGAGCGGTGGCGGCGGGCGGATGGGGGCTCAGCCTCCTGCCCGTGCACGTGGCCGCGACGGCGAGACCCCTCGGCATCTTCGACGCGGGTACGGGCCTGCTGCTACGCGGTACGGCGTGGGCGCGGAGGAGGGCGGGGGCGTGGCGGCGGTGGGTGGTCAGGTAGAGGGCCCGGGTTGTCCGCTCCGGCTGCGCGGGCAGGTGGAGGACGCCTGATCCGACAGCGTGGGTGCGTCAGGCGTCAGATGGGTCCTGGGCCGCTCCGGCAGCGGGGCTGCGTCAGGCGGGCCCCGGGCCGGTCTGGCAGCCGGGGCACCAGTAGGCGGGGCGGTCGTCCTGTTCGGCAGCGCGGATCGGGGTTCCGCAGCGCAGGCAGGGGCGGTGCGTCCGGCCGTAGACCCAGAGGTTCTCGCTCGGCTTCCGCGCGCGGGCGGCGGCGCTCGCGACGGTACGGGAACGGCCTCCGGCCGTCGTGACGCGGTTGGGGCGGTCGCGGTTGGCGTCGAGGAGCTGGTGGGCCGTGCTGACCAGCAGGGTGGCCGTCCGGGCCGGCAGCTCGCCGATGGGAAGCCAGGGCGTGGCGCGGGCCAGGAAGCAGAGCTCGGCCTTGTAGATGTTCCCGATGCCGGCCAGGTTGCGCTGGTCGAGCAGGGCCTCGCCGAGTGGGCGGGCGGGGTCGCTCAGCAGATTCCGCAGCGCTGTGTCGGCGTCCCAGTCCGGCCCGAGCAGATCGGGGCCGAGATGGCCGACCGCCTGCTCCTCGTCCTGGGTGCGCAGGAGTTCCAGGACCGGAAGGCGGTAACCGACGGCGGTGCGGGCCGCGTTGCCCAGGATGGCGCGGATCTGGTGGGCGGGGCCGCCGCGCCAGCGCTCGCCCGGGGCGTAGATCCGCCAGGCGCCGTCCATCCGGAGGTGGCTGTGCAGGGTGAGACCGCCCTCGATCCGGGTCAGCAGGTGCTTGCCCCGGGCGGTGACGTCGAGGACGGCCCGGCCCGTGAGGTCTGCCGTGGCGAACCGGGGGACGCGGAGGTCGGACGTGGTGAGGACCTGTCCGGCCAGCGCGTGGTGCAGGCGCGCGGCGGTCTGCAGGACGGTGTCTCCTTCGGGCATGCCTCCATGATGCGGTGGGCGGGGCTCCTGGGGTGAGGCGGGCCCGATGCGGGTTACGCGCGCAGGCGCAGGCCCCTCGGGGTGGCGAGGAAGCCGGCGGCCTCCAGCGTGCGCCCCAGGGGCGAGGTCAGGGCGGAGACGCCGTTGGTGCGCTCGACGGTCACGGTGCCGAGGGCGCCCGCACGTGCGGCCGAGGCCAGCGCACCGGCCGCCGCCCGGAGCGCAGGATCCTCCGGATCGGTCGCCCAGGCCAGCAGCGTCTTGCCGCCGCGCTCCATGTACAGCGTCAGCTCGCCGTCTACCAGGACCACGAGAGAGCCCGCCTTCCGGCCCGGCTTGTGCCCGGCCCCGTCCGGCGGCTCAGGCCACGGGAGGGCAGCGCCGTACGCATTGGCCGGGTCGGCCGCCGCGAGGACGAGGGCGCGGGGGTCCGCGCCCGGCTCCGTGCGGTCCCGGGCCGTGGACACCGCGCGGAGCCGGTCGACCGCGCCGTCCATCGCGAACTGGGCGGCCCCCAGCCCCTCCACGACGTACCCCCGGCGCGCCTGCCCGTTGTCCTCGAAGGCCGACAGCACCCGGTACGCCGCCGAGAAGCCGCCTTCGACGCCCTCGGCCTGGACCGCGCCCCGGGTCACCACCCCGTGGCGGTCGAGCAGCGTGCGTGCCAGGGCGTGGGCGCGGTGCGTGGGCTCGGGCTCGATGGCCGGCAGCAGGGACCAGCGGCCCGAGACCGTGGGCGGCCCGGTGCGTGAGGCCGGGCGGGCGGCAGCGGTGAGGGTGCCGTAACGGCCGCGCGGCACATTCCGCCGGGCCCGGTGCGCGGTCGAGCCGGCCGTGCGGCCCGAGCCCAGGAGGGAGCGCAGCGGTGCGAGCGTGTCGTTGGTCAGACGGCCGGACCAGGCGAGGTCCCACAGGGCGTCCGCCAGTTGCGGGTCGGTGCAGTCGGGGTGGGTGGTGGCGCGGACCTGGTCGGCGATCTGCCGGAAGAACAGGCCGTAGCCGCCGCCGAGAGCGGTCAGCACGGACTCGTGCAGTGCGCTGAGCTCCAGGGGGCGTGGCGGGGGGAGGAGCAGGGGCGCGCTGTCGGCCAGGTAGAGGGAGATCCAGCCGTCCTTGCCGGGGAGGGCGCCCGCGCCGGCCCAGACGACTTCGCCGGTCGTGGTCAGTTCGTCCAGGAGCGCGGGGGTGTATCCGGTGACCCGTCCGGGAAGGACGAGCCGTTCCAGAGCGGAGGCGGGAACCGGTGCTCCCTGAAGCTGCTCGACGGCGCGGGCCAGTCCGTCGATGCCGCGCAGGCCGTTGCCGCCGAGGTGCTGCCACTGCGGCAGGAACCCGGCCAGGGCGGCGGGCGGGACCGGCTCCAGCTCGTGCCGGAGGGCGGCGAGCGAACGGCGTCGCAGCCGCCGCAGCACCGTGGCGTCGCACCATTCCTGGCCGATGCCGGCGGGGTGGAACTCGCCCTGGACGATGCGGCCGGATGCCGCGAGCCGTTGCAGCGCCCCGTCGGTGACGGCCGTGCCGAGGCCGAACCGGGCCGCCGCCGCGGTGGAGGTGAACGGGCCGTGCGTGCGGGCATACCGCGCGAGGAGGTCGCCCAGGGGGTCCTTCACCGGCTCGGTGAACGCTTCGGGGACTCCGACCGGGAGCGCCGTGCCCAGGGCGTCGCGCAGCCGGCCCGCGTCCTCGATCGCCGCCCAGTGGGGCGCCCCGGCGATCCGGACGCGGATGGCGCGGCGGGCGGACTCCAGCTCCTTCGCCCAGGCGGACCCGGCCCCGCGCTCGGCCAGCTCCTCGTCGGTGAGCGGTCCGAGCACCCGCAGCAGATCCGCGACCCCCTCGGCGTCCTTGACCCGGCGGTCGTCCGCCAGCCACTGGAGCTCCCGCTCCAGCTCGGTGAGCACATCGGCGTCGAGCAGTTCGCGCAGCTCCGCCCTGCCCAGAAGCTCGGCGAGGAGCCGGGAGTCCAGGGAGAGTGCGGCGGCGCGCCGTTCGGCGAGCGGCGAGTCGCCCTCGTACAGGAACTGGGCGACGTATCCGAAGAGGAGGGAGCGGGCGAACGGGGAGGGCTCCGACGTGGTGACCTCGACCAGGCGGATGCGCCGGGCCTCCAGGTCGCCCATCACCTCAGTGAGCCCCGGGACGTCGAAGACGTCCTGGAGGCACTCGCGGACCGCTTCGAGAACGATGGGGAAGGAGCCGAACTCGGAGGCGACCTGGAGGAGCTGCGCGGCCCGCTGGCGCTGCTGCCAGAGCGGGGTGCGTTTGCCGGGGCTGCGGCGGGGAAGCAGCAGCGCCCTGGCGGCGCACTCGCGGAACCGCGAGGCGAAGAGGGCGGAGCTGCCGACCTGGTCGGTGACGATCTGTTCGATCTCGCCCTTGTCGAAGGCGACATCGGCGGCGCCGACCGGGGGCTGGTCGCTGTCGAAGGCGGTGTTGGCCGGGGCGAGCGGCGCGGAGGCGCCCTTGCCTGGCTCCTGGACCGGATCCGCTGCCGGGTCGAAGTCGAGGAGGTCCAGGCCCATCATGTCCGCGTCGGGCAGCCGCAGCACGATGCCGTCGTCGGCGTGCATGACCTGCGCGTCCATCCCGTACCGCTCGGCGAGGCGGGCGCTCAGCGCCAGCGCCCACGGGGCGTGCACCTGCGCGCCGAACGGGGAGTGCACGACGACCCGCCAATCGCCCAGCTCGTCCCGGAAGCGCTCGACCAGGATGGTGCGGTCGTCCGGGACATGACCGCAGGCCCGGCGCTGCTCGTCCAGATACGCCAGGACGTTGTCGACGGCCCAGGTGTCCAGGCCGGCGGAGAGCAGACGGTCCCTGGCGTCCTCGGGGGAGAGCCCACCGAGCTCGCGCAGGAAGGCCCCCAGGGCACGGCCCAGCTCCAACGGGCGGCCCAACTGGTCGCCCTTCCAGAACGGCAGCCGCCCGGGGACACCGGGCGCGGGGGAGACGAGGACCCGGTCCCGGGTGATGTCCTCGATCCGCCAGGAGGTCGTGCCCAGCGTGAAGACGTCGCCGACCCGGGACTCGTAGACCATCTCCTCGTCCAGCTCACCGACCCGGCCGCCGCCCTTCTTGGGGTCGGCACCGGCGAGGAAGACCCCGAAGAGGCCCCGGTCGGGGATGGTCCCGCCCGAGGTGACGGCGAGGCGCTGCGCGCCGGGACGGCCCGTGACCGTACCGGCGACGCGGTCCCAGACGACCCGGGGCCGCAGCTCCGCGAAGGCGTCGGAAGGATAGCGGCCCGCGAGCATGTCGAGGACGGCCGTGAACGCCGACTCGGGCAGTGAGGCGAAGGGGGCGGCCCTGCGGACCACCGCGAGCAGGTCGTCCACCTGCCAGCTGTCCAGCGCGACCATCGCGACCAGCTGCTGGGCCAGCACGTCCAGGGGATTGGCCGGGACGCGCAGCGCCTCGATCGAGCCCGTGCGCATCCGCTCCGTGACCACGGCAGCCTGCACCAGGTCGCCGCGGTACTTCGGGAAGACGACGCCGGTGGAGACCGCGCCCACCTGGTGGCCGGCGCGGCCGACCCGCTGGAGGCCGGAGGCGACCGAGGGCGGGGACTCGACCTGGATCACCAGGTCGACCGCCCCCATGTCGATGCCCAGCTCCAGGCTGGAGGTGGCGACCACCGCGGGCAGCCTTCCCGCCTTCAGGTCCTCCTCGACCTGTGCGCGCTGCTCCTTGGAGACCGATCCGTGGTGGGCCCGGGCGAGCAGGGCGGGAGCGCCCTTGGCCGCTCCGGACTCCGCCATGATCTCGGCGGGGGAATGGGCCTCGGGCATGGTCTCGCCGGTGGCTCTCTCGTACGCGATCTCGTTGAGCCGGTTGCACAGGCGCTCCGCGAGGCGGCGGGAGTTGGCGAAGACGATCGTGGAGCGGTGCGCCTGGACGAGATCGGCGATCCGCTCCTCCACATGCGGCCAGATCGACGGCTTCTCGGCCTGCCCCGAGGTGTCGTCGGTCGCGGGGGAACCGCCCAGCTCCCCCAGATCCTCGACGGGCACGACCACCGACAGGTCGAACTGCTTGCTGGACGGCGGCTGGACGATCTCCGCCTTGCGCCGGGGCGACAGGAAGCGCGCCACCTCGTCGACCGGCCGGACCGTGGCCGACAGGCCGATGCGCCGGGCCGGCCGGGGCAGCAGCTCGTCCAGGCGTTCCAGGGATACGGCGAGATGGGCGCCGCGCTTGGTGCCCGCGACCGCGTGCACCTCGTCCAGGATCACCGTCTCGATGCCGGACAGGGCCTCGCGGGCCGACGAGGTCAGCATCAGGAACAGCGACTCGGGCGTCGTGATCAGGATGTCCGGCGGGCGGGTCGCCATCGAGCGGCGCTCGGCGGCCGGGGTGTCGCCCGACCGGATGCCCACCCTGACCTCGGGCTCGGGGAGCCCTTGGCGCACCGACTCCTGGCGGATGCCGGTCAGCGGTGAGCGCAGATTGCGCTCCACGTCGACCGCGAGCGCCTTGAGCGGCGACACGTACAGCACGCGGCAGCGCTTCTTCGCCTCCGCCGGCGGGGGGACGGCCGCCAGCCGGTCCAGGGCGGCGAGGAAGGCGGCCAGCGTCTTGCCCGAGCCGGTCGGCGCGACGACCAGCACGTCCGATCCCTCGCCGATCGCCCGCCAGGCCCCTTCCTGCGCGGCGGTCGGCGCGCTGAAGGCCCCCGCGAACCAGCTGCGGGTCGCGGGGGAGAACGAATCGAGTGCGGAGCCGGTCATGTTCCCCATCGTGCACCCCGCCACTGACAACGGCCCCGGCAACCGCCGAGGGGCCGACGGCCGGGCCGCCCGCGGGCTGGGACAATCCCACCATGGCGCGAGCACAGCAACCGACGGAGTGGGCGCGGCACTGGAGCTACGCGGAGCTGCCCGACCTCGACCTGCTGCGAGCCCGCTACATCCGGCACACCTTCCCGCGCCACAGCCACGAGGGCTACGTCGTCGCCACGGTGAGCCACGGTGTCGAGGCCATCGGAACCCCCGCCGGGACCCTGCACGCGGGGCCCGGGACCGTCGTCATGATCAACCCGGAAGTGCCGCACACCGCCCGCGCGGGCGCCCCCGAAGGCTGGGTGTACGACACGCTCTACCCGTCCGCGCAGGTGATCAACGACATCGCCGCCGATACGACGCGCCTGCGCGGCACTGTCGGCTTCGCCGAGACCGGCGCGGCCGACCCGTACGCCGCCCGGCTGATAGCCGAGGTCCACCGGGCGGCCGAGGAGGGCAACGCCCTGGCCGCCGACAGCGTGTTGCGGGTCGTCGTCACCCGCCTGCTCACCCGGCACGGCACCTCGCTCCCCGTCTCGGCCCCCCGGGCCGCGGGCGCCCGCGACGCGGCCCGCGCCCGGGCCCTCCTGGAAGCCCGGATGGCCGGACCGCCGACCCTGGAGGCGCTCGCCGCCGAACTGGGCACGAGCCCCTTCGCGCTGCTGCGCGCGTTCAAGAAGCAGTACGGCATGCCTCCGCACACCTGGCTCACCGACGCCCGGGTGCGGCGTGCGCGGCGGATGCTCGACGCGGGCACGGCCCCCTCGGTCGCGGCGACGGAAGTCGGCTTCACCGACCAGCCGCATCTCAACCGTCACTTCACCCGGATCGTGGGAGTGCCCCCCGGCGCCTACCAGCGCGAACGTGCAAGAACGTACAAGACCGGCCCGGAGCCGCCCCGGTAGCGTGCTGAACGTGGCAGAACAGACAGCACCCCTCCGCACGACCGCAGAACCTCCCGCCGGCAGCACGCTCGCCGCCGGGACCAAGCCGGACTCGGCCGTCGTACGCGACGCACTCGGCGTCGGCATAGCCGTCGGCCTCTCAGGCTTCGCCTTCGGCGTCACCTCGGCGGGCTCCGGCCTGAGCCTGCTCCAGACCTGCGCGCTCAGCCTGCTCGTGTTCACCGGCGCCTCCCAGTTCGCCCTGGTCGGAGCGCTCGCCGCCGGCGGCAACCCGTACACCGCGGCCGCCGGGGCCTTCTTCCTCGGCGTGCGCAACGCCTTCTACGGCCTGCGGCTCTCCCAGCTCCTCGCCCTGCCGCGCGCCCTGCGTCCGCTCGCCGCCCAGTGGGTCATCGACGAGACCACGGCCGTGACGCTGCCCCAGCCCACGCGGCGGGCCGCACGGATCGGCTTCACCGTCACCGGGCTCACCCTCTACGTGCTGTGGAACCTGACCACCCTGGTGGGAGCGCTGGGCGCCGAAGCGCTCGGCGACACCGACGCCTGGGGGCTCGACGCGGCCAGCCCGGCGGTCTTCCTGGCGCTGCTGGCCCCGATGCTGAAGTCCACGACGGAGCGCGTGACGGCGGCGCTCGCCGTCCTGCTCGCCCTCGGGCTCCTGCCGGTGCTGCCGGCCGGGGTGCCCGTGCTGCTGTCCGCGCTGGCCGCGCCCGTCATCCTGTTCCTGCTGGGGCGGGCCAAGGGGCACGGCCCGGCCGGGGCCGGGACCGAGGAAGCCGGCGCGACCGGGGCGGAGGGGGGCCGATGAACGTCTGGATCGCCATCGCGTTGACCTGCGTCGGCTGCTACCTGGCCAAACTGCTCGGCCTTCTGGTGCCCGCCGGCGTGCTGGAACGTCCGCTGGTGCAGCGTCTGGCCGCCTTGCTGCCGGTGGCCCTGCTGGCCGCGCTCACCGCCCAGCAGACGTTCGGCGACGGACAGCACCTGGCCCTGGACGCCAGGGGTGCGGGCTTGGCGGCCGCAGCGCTCGCCCTTGTCCTGCGCGCTCCCTTCCTGGTGGTCGTGGGTGCTGCGGTGGCCGTCACCGCGGGGGTGCGCGCGCTGGGCTAGGTGGTGTCCGGTAAGGGGCGTGCCTCCTGGAGGGTGCCCCTTACCGGCGCGCCCTGGCCGGCCCCTCACGCCAGGGCGCGGCCGTGCGCCCTCAGTGTCTCCAGCGCCCTGAGGGTCACCAGGGGGCGTCCCTCCAGCGCCGTCCCGGGCGCCCACTGGCGCCAGGTGACCGGCCAGCCGCCGTCCGCCTCCTGTGCGGCGGCCAGATGGTCGAGCGAGCGCTCCATCTCGGCGTCGGAGAACCACCGCCGGGCGAGCGAGGCGGGTGTACGGGCGTAGTCGTACGGGAAGTGCTGCTCTCCCGGTGCGTACCCGGGGGCCACCGGGTACTCCGTGCGCCGGTCCGGATCGAGCACGGCGAGCCGCTGGTCGCGTACCAGGTGCCCGAGCCGTTCGGCGGCGGCCTCCGCCCGGGGCCGGTCCGGCACTCCGTCGAGGAAGGCGACCGCAGCCTCGATCTCGTACGGATGCGACACCTCCAGGGCGTCCACGGCCGACCAGCAGAAGTCGGTCGCCCGGAAGAGCCAGGCGTGCCACACCGCGTTGCGGTGCAGCAGCCCGACGACGGGGCCGGTGGCCAGCAGTTCGGCCGGCGGATCGTCGACGATCGGGATGAAGGGGGCCGCCGGGTAGTCGCGCTGGGAGGGCAGCAGCGCGGGCAGGGCGCCCTCCTTGGTGGACACCTCCGTCAGATAGCGGCAGATCCGCTCCACCCGCAGACCGCCGCACCGGCCGATGGAATCGAGGACGCTGAGCGCGTGGGCGGTGTGCAGGGGCTGACTGACGGGGCCCCGCAGGTCGGGTTCGAGCGCGTGGCCGTAGCCGCCGTCCTCGTTGGCGTACGCGGTGAGGGCCGTCTCCACCGCGTCCGCGCCTCCCTCCAGATATTGATGGGCGAACCGCCGCTGTTCGAGGACACGGGCTGTGAGCCAGATGAACCGCTCGGCCCGGTCGAGGGGACTTGTTCCAGTTGCAGCCATGGACCGACCGTAGGGCTTCGGGCCCCCGAGCAGGGCCGATGCGGCCCGGCTGCACTCTCAGGAGCGGGATACTGAGGGCATGCGGTTGACGATTTTCTGGGAACGGATGGCGGACCACTTCGGCGCGGCCTACGCGGACTCCTTCGCACGCGACCATGTGATGGCCGAGCTGGGCGGACGTACGGTCCATGAGGCGCTGGCGGCCGGCTGGGAGGCGAAGGACGTCTGGCGCGGCGTCTGCGTCGCGATGGGCATTCCCGCCGACAGGCGCTGACGGAGGCGGGAAGGCAAGGCCACCTTCCGGGGCGTGCGAGGCCTTGTCACCCACATAGGCGAGACTTGCCCCGTGGCACCCACAGACGAGACCGCTCAGATCCAGCCGCCGCGCACGCCGCCCGTCCCCCCGGCCGCCCCACCGGCCCCGCCGTCCGGAGCCGGGCCGGCCCGCATGCCCGCCTGGCTGCCGCGCGCCATGGTCCTCGCCCTGGCCCTCTACGCCTGCTTCCGGCTCGGCAGCTGGGCGTTCGACCAGCTCATCGGCCTGCTGATCAATATGCTGATCGCCTTCTTCCTGGCGCTCGCCATCGAACCCGCCGTGAGCCGGATGTCCGCCCGCGGCCTGCGCCGGGGCTTCGCCACCTTCCTCGTCTTCCTCGTCGTGCTGATCGCCGGGGCCGGCTTCGTCGTGCTGCTCGGCTCGATGCTCGCGGGCCAGATCGTCGACATGGTGGAGGACTTCCCGAAGTACCTCGACTCGGTGATCAACTGGGTCAACCAGACCTTCCACACGGAGCTCTCCCGTGTGGAGGTCCAGGACAGCCTGCTGCACTCCGACTGGCTGCAGAAGTACGTCCAGAACAGCGCGACCGGCGTGCTCGACGTCTCGGCGACCGTCCTCGGCGGCCTCTTCCGCCTGCTGACCATTTTCCTGTTCTCCTTCTACTTCGCGGCGGACGGGCCCCGGCTGCGCCGCGGGCTGTGCTCCGTGCTGCCCCCCGCCCGTCAGGCGGAGGTGCTGAGGGCCTGGGAGATCGCCGTCGACAAGACGGGCGGCTACCTCTACTCGCGCGGCCTGATGGCGCTCATCTCCGGCATCGCGCACTACATCCTGCTGGCCGCCCTCGGGGTGCCGTACGCGCCGGCGCTCGCGGTCTGGGTCGGACTCGTCTCCCAGTTCATCCCCACGATCGGCACCTATCTCGCGGGTGCCCTGCCGATGCTGATCGCCTTCACCGTCGATCCCTGGTACGCGCTGTGGGTGCTCGGTTTCGTCGTGGTGTACCAGCAGTTCGAGAACTACATGCTGCAGCCCAAGCTCACCGCCAAGACGGTGGACATCCACCCCGCCGTGGCGTTCGGCTCGGTCATCGCCGGTACGGCGCTCATGGGCGCCGTCGGCGCCCTGATCGCCATCCCGGCCGTGGCCACGCTCCAGGCGTTCCTCGGCGCGTACGTGAAGCGCTACGACGTCACGGACGACCCACGTGTCCACGGCAGCCGCCCCGGCGTGCGGGGCGAGCCCTTGTGGACGCGCCTGAGACGGATGCGTACCGCTTTCGCGGGTGAGGACGGCCGGGGCACGGACGGGCGGCCCGAAGGCGCCGAGCCGGAGGAGCCGAGGCGGCCGGAGGGGCCTTCCGGGCCGAGCAGCACCTGAAGCGCTCGTTCCGCCGGAGCGGGCCGGGCGGGCCCGTAGTCTGAGGCGCGGGATGTCGGGCCGACCCTGGGGGGAACATGGAGTGGCTGTCCCTGGCATCGGCGGCCGTGGCCGTCTGCGGTGCGGCGGCGGCCGCGCTCTTCAGCTACTGGCAGCAGCGCCGCCTGCGGTCCAGGGAGCAGCGCGACTACATGGACCGGTACGGGGCTTCCCTGGCGTGGGCCGCGTACGACCTGCAGAGGCGGCTGTTCAACATCCTGCAGGGCCATGACACCGATCGGGATCCCGCGCGCGGCCACGGCTTCATGACGAGCTTCCTCACTCGGGGAACCCCGCGCGAGGCCGACTTCGTCCGGCGCAGCACGGTGTTCGTACTGGCCGAGTATCTGGGCTGGGTGGAGATCCTGCGCCGTGACATCCAGTTCCTCGCGCTGGGCAGAAGCCGTGCCAACGCACAGATCATGACGCAGATCTCACGGATCGGTTCGAGCTTGTCCAGGATCGACACGGTGAGTAACGAACTCCGTCTGTTCCGCGCCCAGCAGCGGGCCATCGGCGAGCTCATGGTCCACCCCGACAGCGAGCCGGGCCGTCGCCGCTGCCTGGGCTACGCGGAGTTCTGCGCGAAGCTGGAACACGACCAGGAGTTCGCCGCGTGGTTCACCGATCCGCTGGCGGACGTGGACAGGCTGGCGGCTGACACCGCCCAGGCCGTCGGCCGCCTCAGGGATCTCCAGATCCAGCTGATCGCGCTGATCGATCTGCTGGACCCCCGAAGAGAACGCTTTCCCCAGTTCAGGCTTGCCTACAGCCCTCGCACCCGGCCCCGGAGCTGACCATTCCGCCCCTCCGGGCCGCCCGCGGCGAGGCGGCGTGGTGCGCTTGACACTAAAATCGAACATCCATTCTCATGGGATTCCGGCCGGGTTTTCCCGGGCCCGACCGTGGAGTTGTCCACAGGCCGGGAGGACGTCGAGGCCCATTGTCAGTGGCAGGGGTTAGCGTCTTTGACGTGAAGCGATCGACTCAAGCAAATCGGGTGGAACCCATGGCAGGAACCGACCGCGAGAAGGCGCTGGACGCCGCACTCGCACAGATTGAACGGCAATTCGGCAAGGGCGCGGTGATGCGCCTCGGCGAGCGGCCGAACGAGCCCATCGAGGTGATTCCCACCGGGTCCACCGCGCTCGACGTCGCGCTCGGCGTCGGCGGTCTGCCGCGCGGCCGTGTGGTGGAGGTGTACGGACCGGAGTCCTCCGGTAAGACGACGCTCACGCTGCACGCCGTGGCGAACGCGCAGCGGCTCGGCGGCTCGGTGGCCTTCATCGACGCGGAGCACGCCCTCGACCCCGAGTACGCGAAGAAGCTCGGCGTCGACATCGACAGCCTCATCCTGTCCCAGCCGGACAACGGTGAGCAGGCCCTCGAGATCGTGGACATGCTGGTCCGCTCGGGCGCCCTCGACCTCATCGTCATCGACTCCGTCGCGGCCCTGGTGCCGCGCGCGGAGATCGAGGGCGAGATGGGTGACTCGCACGTGGGTCTCCAGGCCCGCCTGATGAGCCAGGCGCTCCGGAAGATCACCAGCGCGCTCAACCAGTCCAAGACCACCGCGATCTTCATCAACCAGCTCCGCGAGAAGATCGGTGTGATGTTCGGCTCGCCGGAGACCACCACCGGTGGCCGCGCGCTCAAGTTCTACGCCTCGGTGCGCCTCGACATCCGCCGGATCGAGACGCTCAAGGACGGCACCGACGCGGTCGGCAACCGCACCCGCGTCAAGGTCGTCAAGAACAAGGTCGCGCCGCCCTTCAAGCAGGCCGAGTTCGACATCCTCTACGGCCAGGGCATCAGCCGCGAGGGCGGTCTGATCGACATGGGCGTGGAGCACGGCTTCGTCCGCAAGGCGGGCGCCTGGTACACGTACGAGGGCGACCAGCTCGGCCAGGGCAAGGAGAACGCGCGCAACTTCCTCAAGGACAATCCCGACCTCGCCAACGAGATCGAGAAGAAGATCCTGGCGAAGCTGGGCGTCGGGGTCCGGCCCGAGGACGCCGCCGAGTCCGGGGCGGAGGCGGCGGGCACCGCGGCACCTGCCGAGGCTGCGGCGAAGCCGGCGACGGCGGCGGCCGGCAAGACCAAGCCGGCCAAGGCGGCCGCGGCCAAGAGCTGATCCGTGACGCGTCGTACAGAGTGGCCGGCCGGCGCCGCCGACCCCGGCGCGGCCCCCGGATCCGGTGAGGGAGCGGGACGCCGTTCCCGCTCCCGGCCCAGTGACAGCGGTTCCCCCTCCTTGTCGAGGGCCGAGAAGGGGGAACCGCGCGACCCGGTCGAGCAGGCTCGCAACATCTGCCTGCGCCTGCTCACCGGCACGCCGCGCACCCGCAAGCAGCTCGCGGACGCCCTGCGCAAGCGGGAGATCCCGGACGAGGCGGCCGAAGAGGTGCTGTCCCGTTTCGAGGACGTCGGGCTGATCGATGACGCCGCGTTCGCGGACGCCTGGGTGGAGTCCCGGCACCACGGCCGCGGGCTCGCCCGCCGGGCGCTGGTCCGTGAGCTGCGGACCAAGGGGGTGGACGCCGCCGTGATCGACGAAGCCGTCGGGCAGCTGGACTCCGAACAGGAGGAGGAGACCGCGCGGGAGCTCGTCGCCCGCAAGCTCCGGTCCACCCGGGGGCTGGACCGCGACAAACGCCTGCGCCGCCTTGCGGGCATGCTCGCACGCAAGGGGTACGGCGAGGGAATGGCGCTGCGCGTGGTGCGCCGGGCGCTGGAGGAAGAGGGGGAGGACACGGAAGGGCTGGACGAGCCCTTCTGAGCCGGCGCCGCTACTGGCCGGCGCGGGCCGCTCGGCTGATGGTGGCGTCGACCAGCGCGAGGGCGTCCTCGGCTGTGCGTCCCGGGTAACGGTTCCAGGGACCGATCAGCCCGGTCCAGCCCTGCGAGCGGAGCTCCGCGATCAGCCACGCCCCGGCCCGGTCGACCGTCTCCGCAGAGCCGTAGCCCAAGCGGTGCGCGGTGAGCATGGCGCCGCAGACGCAGCGAGCGCCCCGGATGTCGCGGAGCCGGTACGGGGTGTTCTGCCAGCCCCACTCGGTCAGGATCCGCCGGGCATGGGCGAGATGGACGGACGGCCGCACATCGGGCCGTCCGACGCGCCGCCATGCGTGGAGCCGGTCGGGCAGGATCGCACCGATGCGCCCCGGGAGCGGGCGCTCGCGCGGCGCGGCGGGGGGCAGTGCCCGGACGGTGTCGGCGATCAACCGGTCCACCGGCACGGAGAGCAGGGCGCGCCAGTCGGCGGCGGGGGCGGCTGCGTCCGGCGCGTCGGCGGGCGCGGGGTGCGGGGGCTGGGGCGCGGGGGGCGCGGTCAGGTCCCAGCCGGTGACGATCTGCTGCCAGGCGTCCGTGTCATGGAGGCGCGCGGCTTGGGCGTCGAGTGCGTCGGGGGTGAGGGCGGCGTCGGTGGTCGGCATCGGTGCGTGCTCCCCGTCATAGCGGCGTACCGGCGCCCTGGTGGCGTTCCGGCGGGCGGGCCGGCCAGAACGGCCGCACCCGCCGTGAGGCGAATGTCCGCCCGCCACCCGGTCCGCTCCACCTGAGCGAGGCCATACGGGTGTGTCACGGGGCATTCCGGTGGCGGCCACGGGCTGAGACGAGGACGGTCCGGACGTGGTGCGCCCGGGCCGGCGGGGTGCGAGCTCCGCGCGGCCGGGCACGGTGCGGCCGGCGGGAGCGTGGGCGCGGTGCCGGCGTGGGGCGGGTGAGCGGCGCCCCCGGCGAGGAGTCGCGTCCGCAGGGGGGACAACCCCCCTGCGGAGACGCCGGGTTGCTCCAGTGCACAGGTATCTGTGCACAGAGCATTGTGTGACGCATGCCAGAGAAGCCCGGTGGTACCGAGATCACGGAGTTGGCCGCCCTGAAGGCGCTCGCCCAGCCGCGGCGCCAGCAGATCCTGCAGCACCTCACCCTGCACGGCCCCGCGACCTCCGCGATCCTTGCTCGCGCGCTGGGGCTGAACACCGGGGCGACCAGCTACCACCTGCGTGAACTGGCCCGGTACGGCTTCGTGGCGGACACCGTGCCGCAGGAGCCGGCCGGGCGTCGGGGCAGGTGGTGGCGGGCCGTCCCCGGGGACCGGCGCTTTCCGCCGCCGTCCCGGCGGACGCCCGAACTGAGCCTCGTCATCGACGAGCTGAACCGTCACGCGTACGCCGCCGACCTCGCCCTCTTCGAACGGCTCCAGCGTGAGAGGGCCGACGCCGCGCCGGACGAATGGGCCGACGCCTTCGCGTACTCACGGGGCACGTTGAGCCTCACCCTCCCTGAGCTCCGCGCGTTCTTCGAGGAGTACATCGCCCTGATGAACCGCTACAGGCGCCCCGGAGCCGACACCGCACCGGGTGCCAGGACGGTTCACACCCGGCTGCTCGCCTTCCCGGCCCCCGATCCGGACCGCGCGACCCCGCCCGCCTTCACCGGCCGACCAGAGACGGACGCCTCATGATGCTGCGTTATGCCCTGCGGACGATCCAGCACCGCAAGGCGGGATTCCTGGGGGCCTTCCTCGCCCTCATGTGTGCCGCCGCACTCGTCACCGCCTGCGGCACCCTGCTGGAGACCGGCCTGCGCGGCCGGATCGCCACGGAGCGGTACGCGGCCGCCCCGCTGATCGTCTCGGCCGACCAGAACGTCCACCGCACGACCGTCAAGCACAAGGGCAACGGCAAGACGAAGACCAAGCACGAGGCGAAGCCCGTCGCCGAACGCGCCTGGCTCCCCGCGGCCACCGCCGACCGGCTGCGCCACCTGCCGGGTGTCCGCGCGGTCGTCCCCGAACTGACCTTCCTCGCCCAGCCGCTCGGGCTCCCCGCCCACGGAGCGGACGACGACGTCCCCTTCCACGGGCACGCCTGGTCGTCCGCCCCGTTGACGCCCTTCGCGCTGACCGCCGGCCGCGCCCCGGCGGCCCCCGGCGATGTCGTGATCGACAGGACCCTCGCCGTACGGGCGGGCCTCACGACCGGGGACCGGATCACCGTGCAGTCGACCCGCGCCCCTCGCACGTACCGGATCAGCGGCATCGCGGCGCCCCAGGGGCGGGGCGGACTCCGGCAGCAGCGCTCGCTGTTCTTCTCCGACGCGGAGGCCCGGCGGCTCGCCGACCGCGCGGGCCGGGTCAGTGCGATCGGTGTCCTGCCCGCGCCCGGCACCGGCACGGGCGCGCTGAAGGAGCAGGTCTCGGCGGCCCTCAAGGGCACCCACGCCCAGGTGGCGACGGGCGACGGGCGGGGGCCGGTCGAATTCCTCGACGCGGCGGGCGCCCGCGTCAAGCTGGTCTCGATGGGCGGAGCCATGGGCGGCACCTCACTGCTGGTCGCGGTGCTCGTCGTCGTCGGGACGTTCGCCCTCTCCATCCAGCAGCGCCACCGCGAACTGGCCCTGCTCCGCACCATCGCCGCCACCTCGCGGCAGGTCCGCCGGCTGCTCGGCAGGGAGGCCCTGGTCGTCGGGGCCCTCGCCGGGGTCCTGGGCGCGTTCGCCGGGCTGCCGCTCGCCGCGTGGCTGCACGGCCGGTTCACCGGGATGGGCGTGATCCCGCCGACCCTGGAACGTACGGCCGGGGTCCTCCCCGCCTGCGCCGCCGTGGCCGTCACCCTCCTCGGCGCCTGGGCCGCCGCCCGGATCTCCGGCCGCCGGATCGCCGGTCTGCGTCCGGCGGAGGCGATGGCCGAGTCCGCGGTCGAGCGCCGCGGCCCCGCCCGGGGACGCGTCCTCGCGGGGCTGCTCCTGCTCGCCGGCGGCGGTGCGCTGGTCGGTGTCCTGAGCGTGCTGCGCACCGAGGCCGCCTCGACCCCGGTGACCTTCCTGGCCGTGGTGGTGCTGGCCACGGCGGTCTCGCTGCTGGGGCCCCTCCTCGTACGGGCCGCCGCCTTCCTGGCGGCGGGTGTGCTCCGACGGACGGGCCCGATGAGCACCCTGGCCACCGCGAACGTCCGGGGCAACTCCACCCGGATGGCCTCCGTCGTCACCCCGCTCACCCTGCTCATCGGCATGACCTGCACGGTCCTCTTCCTCCAGCCGACCGTGGGCGACGCCGCGCGTGCCCAGGCAAGGGAGGGCACCCGCGCCGCCTGGGTGCTCGGCGCACAGGGCCCGGGCGTTCCGTCGGAGGCGGCGCAGGCGGTCCGCGCGACGCCCGGTGTCACCGCCGCCACGGAGGTCGTACGGACCACCGTGCGGGTCGGACTGGAGAAGTACGCCGCACAGGGCGTCACCGGACCGGGGCTCGCCCGTACCTGGGACCCGGGCGTGACGAGCGGTTCCCTCGCCGCGTTCGCCGCGAACGGGCGGGCCGCCGCGATCAGTGAACCGGCCGCCGACCGGCTCGGGCTGCACGTCGGCAGCGAACTCGTCCTGCACCTCGGGGACGGCACCCCCGCCACGCTCGTCGTCGCCGCCGTCTACCACCGGGGCCTCGGCTTCGGAGACCTCACCCTGCCGCACGACCTGCTCGCGCGGCACATGGACAACCCGCTCGCCGCGACGGTCCTGGTGGCCGGGGACGCGACCGGGGCCGAACTGTCGGCCGCCGTGAGGAAGTTCCCTGGCGTCGAGGTCGTCGCCCCCGCCGTCGCCGACCGGCTCCAGGCCGACCGAGGCCAGGAGAACGCCGAGGTCAACCTCCTTGCCATGGGGCTGGTTCTCGCCTTCACCGCGATCGCCGTCGTCAACACGCTGGCCATGTCGGTGTCGGAACGCTTCAGGGAGTTCGCACTCCTGCGCCTCGCCGGCGCCACGCGCCGTCAGGTGCTGCGGATGCTGCGCACCGAGACCCTGGCGGTCCTGGTGGTTTCCGCGGCCCTCGGCACCGGTATCGCGCTCGCCGTACTGACGGCGTTCAGCATCGGCATGACGGGGAGCGCGGCGCCCGGCTTCCTGCCCCTGGTGTACGGGACGGTGGTCGGTGCCGCCGCACTGCTCGCGCTGGTGGCGACGGCACTGCCCGGCCGGTTCGCGCTGCGGACCCGTCCGGTGGAGGTGGCCGCGGGCCGGTGACGAGAAGACCGTGAGGGGGGGGCTCGCGCCGCCCCCTCACCTCATGTCCCGACCGGAAGGCCCGCCGCGCGCCACGCCTGGAAGCCGCCCACCAGGTCCGTCGCCCGGTACAGACCGAGCCGGTGCAACGACTCGGCCGCCAGGCTCGACGCGTAACCCTCGTTGCAGATCACGACCACCCGCAGGCCGTGGTCCACCGCCTGCGGGAGACGGTGGCTTCCCCGCGGGTCCAGCCGCCATTCCAGTTCGTTGCGCTCGATGACCAGCGCCCCCGGGATCAGCCCGTCCCGCTCGCGCAGCTCCGCGTAGCGGATGTCCACGAGCAGGGCGCCCTCGGAGGCCGCCGCCCAGGCTTCCCGCGGGCCGAGCCGTTCGTAACCGGCCCTGACCCGCTCCAGCAACTCGTCGATCCCCACGGGCCCGTCGCTCACTGCCAGTCCTCCGGTCCCTCGGTCTGCTCCAGGCGCAGCACCGCGCCGGTGCGGCTGTAGCGGCGGATGCGCGGCAGCGGCGGATAGTACGCGTGGACGGAGACGGCGTGCTCCGTGGAGGACTCGTTCAGCACCTCGTGGACGTGATGGCGTCCGAAGGCCCTGCCCCGGCCGGGGGTCAGCTCCCGGGTGCGGTCGACGTCCTCGGTCAGTTCCAGGGTCTTCCAGCCGTCGGTGGGCAGCCGGGCCGCGAGGGAGTGCTCCCTGAGCGTGCCGGCCGCGGTGAGGAAGGCGCCGACCGAGTCGGCGTGGTCGTGCCAGCCGGTGCCGGTGCCCGGAGGCCAGCCGATCAGCCACGCCTCGCTGCCACCGGGACCGTCGAGCCGGATCCAGGTCCGGCCCTCGGGGTCGAGGGGAAGGGAGGCGATGAGTGCGGTGTCCTCGGCGGTGCGGCGGACGAAGTCGAGCAGTTCCGCGGCGGTCGGAGCCGGAGCGGACGTGCGCGTGGGCACGGGGACAGCGGGGAAGGGAGAGGCAGACACGGAGACCGTCCTGAGAGTTCGCGCGGACGCCCCGCCGTTCGGCACAGCGCACGGCGAAGGCAGGTGAAGGCGATTCAGCAGGACGGGCGACACACGCAGCCCGCATAGCGGAGCAGGTCCATATGGACCCTCCGCCACAGGCGCACATCGGTGTCGGTCATGACCGGGAGTAGACCACGCGCGCCCGTGAGGGTCAATTGACGTCCGCGGTCCTGTCGGCACGCACCGACGTCCGGGCCGCGCCGCCGCGTACCGCGTCCGCCGCCGCGAACAGCTCGGCCGGACGCACCCCGCCGAACGCCTCCACGAGATGCCCGTCCGGCCTGACCAGCAGGACCGTGTGCGCGGAGGCCCCCGGATAGCTCTCGGCCACCAGCAGTTCGGCCTTCACCGGCAGCGCGGCGACCGCCTCCGCCAGCCGGGGCATCACTCCGGCGCGCATCCAGTGGCGCCGGTCCCACACTCCGGTCCCGGGCGCCACCAGCACCACGAGGAGCTGCCCCTGCCCCAGCCGTTCGCGCAGCCGCACCGGGGTGCCGTCGGGCGCCGTGACCCGCACATCGGCCACCGGCGCACCGGGGGGCGTGCCCACCGACGTGTGCGCCTCGGTGCGCGCGGGCGCAAGGGGGGACAAGGCGTAGGAAGGGGGCGCACCGAGGGGGCCGCAGCCCAGATGCCCGTCCATCAGCAGCGTGTCGTGCCCCCGTGCGCTCCCCGGTACGAGCGTCCGCAGACCTCCGCCGCCCCGCAGTATCGGCAGCGACTGGTCGGCGGCGCGCAGCCGTGCGGCGACGGCGGCCCGGCGTTCGGCCTGGTAGCTGTCGAGGAGCGCGTCGGACGCCCCGTGATGCCAGGCCAGAGCCAGCTTCCAGGCCAGGTTCTCGGCGTCCCGCAGCCCCTCGTCGAGCCCCTGGGTGCCCAGGGCGCCCAGCAGATGGGCGGCGTCCCCGGCCAGGAAGGACCGCTTCACCCGCCACCGGCGGGCCAGCCGGTGGTGCAGCGTGTAGACCCCGGTGTCCACCAGCTCGTACGGGGGTGTCTCGCCGCACCAGCCGGCCAGGGTGTCCCGGACCCGGGTGACGAGCGCGTCCGGCGTGACCAGTTCGCCGCGCGCGGGCAGCAGCCAGTCAAGCCGCCACACGTCGTCGGGCAGCGGGCGCGCCGTGACCTCGGCACCGCCGGTGCGCCAGGGCGGCGACCGGTGCAGTACGGCCTCCCCGGGCCGGGGCAGCTCGGCGCGCAGGGCGGCCACGGCGTGCCGTTCCACCGCCGTACGCCCGGGAAACCGGATGTCGAGGAGTTTGCGCACGGTGGACCGGGCCCCGTCGCAGCCGACCAGGTAACTCCCTCGCCACCAGGTCGATCCGGGCTCCCTGGTGTGCACGGTGACCCCGGCCGGGTCCTGCTCCAGGGTGTCGATCCGGCTGGGCCCGGCGGTCCGCACCAGCTCCTGAGCGGCCACCGCGTCCCGCAGGCCCCGGACGAGGGCGTGCTGCGGTACGTGCACGGGGGCGGCGGGCACACCGCTGCCCGGGACCGGGTCCTCACCGAGCGGCAGCTCGCGCACCAGCTGCCTGCGCCGCACCGAACGCCAGCCCGACCAGCGCAGCCCCTCGTCCCGTAGCGCCTTGCAGCCCAGCCGCTCCAGGAAGGCCGCGGTGTCCTCGCGCAGCACGACCGTACGGGCGGGGCGTGTCTCGTCGCTTTCGGGGTCCTCGTCGAGCAGCACGGACGGCACGCCCTGCGCGGCGAGGGCCAGCGAGAGCGCCAGGCCGACCGGCCCGGCACCGACGACGATCACCGGGTCCACGGTGCGTCCCCCGTCGGAAGTGCGGTGAAACCGAACGTTCCGGTGAGGCGGAACGGAAGGTGCGCGGGCGTCGAAGGGGGTGCTGCGGCGTCGGGGACTCGGTGCGCGATCACAGAACGTATGCAACCTACTGCCGGTGCTTGCGTCAAGCGACGCCGGAACGCGGCGAGGGGCGGTGGCAGGTGCGCCACCGCCCCTCGTGGGCGTCGTACGACGAGCCGTCAGGCGGCGCTTCCGTCGTCCACCTTGAGCGACGGCGCACCGATCGTCTCCAGTTCGCCCCCCGGGCCGGTGCCCACGACCGCGCCCGTGCTCTTCTTGCCGCGCCGGAGCCACCGCTCCAGCCAGCTCGCGAAGGACGTCAGGGCGAAGTTCAGGGCGAGGTAGACCACCGCGACGATCGTGAAGCAGGCGATGGTGTTCGAACCGTAGTTCGCGGACATCGGCCGTACCGAGGCCAGCAGCTCCGGGTAGCTCAGCACGGCGCCGCCGAGGGCGGTGTCCTTCACGATCACCACGAGCTGGCTGACGATGGCCGGCAGCATCGCGGTGACCGCCTGCGGCAGCAGCACGAAGATCATCGTCTGACCCTTGCGCATACCGATCGCCTTGGCCGCGTCCGTCTGGCCGCGCGGCAGCGTCAGGATGCCGGCCCGCACGATCTCGGCGAGCACCGAGGCGTTGTAGAGCACCAGGCCCGTCACGACGGCGTACAGCAGACGCGTGTCCGGTTCGAGGTCGGTGTACTCGGAGTACATGGCGTTGGCGATGATCATCAGGAGCAGCACGGGAATGGCGCGGAAGAACTCCACGACCGCCCCACCCGGAACGCGCACCCAGCGGTGGTCCGAGAGCCGTCCGATACCGAAGAGCGCGCCCAGCGGCAGCGCGATGAGCAGCGCGTAGAACGCCGCCTTGATCGTGTTCTGGAAGCCCGGCCAGATGTACGTCTCCCACGCCTGGGTGCCGACGAAGAACGGCTTCCACTTGGCCCAGTCGAGCTGGTGCTTCTCGGCGAGGCCGTCGTACACCCACCACACCACCGCCGCGGCGGCCAGCACGAAGAGAACGGTGTACAGGATGTTGCGCCGCTTGGCGCGGGGCCCCTGCGCGTCGTAGAGGACGGAACTCATCGCTTCACCGCCACCTTCTTGGCGACCCAGCCGAGGATGAGACCGGTCGGGAGGGTCAGGATGATGAAGCCGAGGACGAACACACCGGAGATCAGCAGCAGCTGAGCCTCGTTCTCGATCATCTCCTTCATCAGGTACGAGGCTTCCGCGACCCCGATCGCCGCGGCGACGGTGGTGTTCTTCGTCAGCGCGATGAGCACGTTGGACAGCGGGTTGACCACCGACCGGAACGCCTGCGGGAGCACGATCAGCCGCAGCACCTGGCTGAAGCTCAGCCCGAGTGCCCGGGCCGCCTCCGCCTGGCCGACCGGCACCGTGTTGATGCCTGAACGCAGGGCCTCGCACACGAACGACGCGGTGTAGACGGTGAAGGCGAGCACCGCGAGCCGGAAGTTGATGACCTTGAAGTCGCCACCGCCCCCGAGCGTGACCTGAAGGGTTTGGAAGAGGCCCAGCGAGGCGAAGACGATGATCACGGTCAGCGGAATGTTCCGGATCACGTTCACATAGACGGTCGCGAAACCGCGCATCAGGGGGACCGGGCTGACCCTCATGCCGGCCAGCAGCGTTCCCCATATGAGGGAGCCGAGGGCGGAGAACACGGTGAGCTTCACCGTGACCCAGAAGGCCCCCAACAGGTCATAACCATCAAGAAAGTCGAACACGATCTCCCGTGCTTCCACGTGTAGGAGGGCGCGGGGGGGGGGGGGGGGGGGGGGGGGGGGGGGGGGGGGGGGGGGGGGGGGGGGGGGGGGGGGGGGGGGGGGGGGGGGGGGGGGGGGGGGGGGGG
>NZ_JBMNDO010000006.1:0-110899 GCF_052542855.1 Streptomyces sp. SAS_281 | reverse complement strand
GATCTGTCCGCGTGCTCTTCCGATCTGAACGCACCGTGCGGCCCCGGGCCGTTCCCGGTCACCGTTGACTCGGATGCGACCGCCTTATAACTTCACTATACGGATTGTTGTTTCCGGGAAGCGGAAACAGCCCAAGCGTGGAGGGTGCGGACGATGGGTCAGCAGGAGAACGTGGCGACGAGCCTCGCCGGTGCGGTCAGCGACGGGATCAGCGCGTCCCTCGCCCCGGTGGACGCCGAACTCGCCCGCCGCTACCCGGGCGACCCCGGCACCCGCCAGCCCGTGCACACGGTCTACGTACCGGGCGACACCTTCACGGCAGGCACCCTGCGCACCTGGGGCGACGAGGCGCTGAAGGCGCTCGACGAGCACGCCCCCGACGCCGCGGCACTCGCCGAGGTGCTCGGCATCCCGGACGAGCTGGCCGGACCGGTCCACGACCGCGTCCGCGCCAAGCTGGAGCGCGAGCCGGTCGAAGACCTGAGGATCGACTTCGAGGACGGCTACGGACCCCGCTCCGACGCAGAGGAGGACGAGGCGGCCGCCCGCGCGGCCCGGCTCGTCTCGCAGGCGTACGCCGACGGCACCGCCGCCCCGTACATGGGCATCCGGATGAAGTGCATGGAAGCCGCCGTCCGGGACCGGGGCATCCGTACCACCGACGTCTTCCTCACCGGCCTCATGCGGGCGGGCGGACTCCCCGACGGGCTCGTCCTCACCCTTCCGAAGGTGACGTACCCCGAACAGGTCGCCGCCTTCGTCCAGCTCCTCGAAGCCTTCGAGCGGGCCCACGGGCTGCCGGACGGGCGCCTCGGCTTCGAGATCCAGATCGAGACCAGCCAGTCCATCCTGGCCGCCGACGGCACCGCGGCCGTGGCCCGCATGATCGACGCGGCCCAGGGGCGGGCCACCGGGCTGCACTACGGCACGTTCGACTACAGCGCCTGCGTCGGTGTCAGCGCCGCTTACCAGGCGAGCGACCACCCGGCCGCCGACCACGCCAAGGCCGTCATGCAGGTCGCCGCCGCCGGGACCGGCGTACGCGTCTCCGACGGCTCGACCAACGTCCTTCCCGTCGGCCCCACCCCTCAGGTCCACGAGGCGTGGCGGCTGCACTACGGCCTCACGCGGCGCGCCCTGGCCCGCGCCTACTACCAGGGCTGGGACATGCACCCGGGGCACCTGCCGACCCGGTACGCGGCCGTCTACACGTTCTACCGCGAGGGCCTGGAGCAGGCCGCCGCCCGGCTCGCCGCGTACGCGGCCAAGGCCGGCGGCGACGTGATGGACGAACCGGCCACCGCCAAGGCGCTCAGCGGCTACCTGCTGCGCGGTATCGACTGCGGCGCCCTGGACACCGGGGAGGTCGCGGAGCTGACCGGGCTGACCCGCGCGGACCTCGACGCCTTCGCCTCGCCCCGGCGCGGCACCCTGACGGTCACCGCGCCCTGAGGCCCTCCTTCAGGCCGGAGGGATCTCCCCCGAACCGCGGGCGATCAGACGGGTCGGGAGCACCACGCGGGCCGGGGGGTGACCGGCCCCGTCCAGGCGCCGGAAGAGGTGCTCGGCGGCGGTGCGGCCCGCCGCCGCCGGGTCCTGGGAGACGACGGTGATGCCGAGCAGGTCCGCGAGCTCGATGTCGTCGAACCCGACCAGGGCGACCGGCCGCTCCCGGTCCGCGAGGACGCGGACCACCGTCACGGTCACCCGGTTGTTGCCGGAGAAGAGCGCCGTCACCGGCTCCGGACCCGAGAGCATCGCCTCGGCGGCGGCGCGGACGCGGCCGGGGTCCGTGGAGCCCAGCGAGACCCAGGAGTCCTGGACGGTTGTCCCGGCCTCCGCCATGGCCGCGTGGTACCCGCGCAGTCGCTCGGTCGCGGTGTGGATGCGCGGCTGGTCACCGATGAAGCCGATACGGCGGTGGCCGTGCGCGATCAGATGGGCGACGCCCCCGCGGGCCCCGCCGAAGCTGTCCGAGAGCACCATGTCCGCCTGGATCTGCCCGGCCGGGCGGTCCACGAACACCGTCGCGACCCCGGCCTTGATCTCCGGCTCCAGATAGCGGTGGTCGTCCGCGGCCGGGATCACGATCAGGCCGTCGACCCGGCGCGCGCACAGTGCGAGGACCAGCTCCTCCTCGCGCTCCGGGTCCTCGGCGCTGGAACCGTTGATGAGCAGGGCCCCGTGCGCGCGGGCCACTTCCTCGACCGCGCGGCTCAGCGGCCCGTAGAAGGGGTCGGCCAGGTCCTCCAGGACCAGGCCGATGGAGGCGGTGCGGCCCTTGCGCAGCACCCGCGCGCTGTCGTTGCGGCGGAAGCCCAGCGCCTCGATGGCCTCCTGCACCCGGCGCTCCGTGTCCGGGGTGACCCCCGGCTCGCTGTTGACCACGCGGGAGACCGTCTTCAGGCCCACCCCGGCCCGGGCGGCCACGTCCTTCATGGTCGGCCGGTTGCCGTAACGGGGCTCGGGATGACGGGCGGTCTCGGCCACGGTGCGCTGTCCTGTCGTCGGTCGGGCGGTCCCGGCGGGCCACGGCGGCTGCCGTGGGGCTCCCGGAGGGTGTGGCGTCGAGCATAGGCCCTGGACAACGTTGTCAAGGGGATGGAGACTGGGCAGACTGTGCACCTGAGCCGCAGGTCCCGTCCACACACCCGGAGCCACACCGATGCAAACCGACCTCGTCGCCGCCCTGGACATCGGGGGGACCAAGATCGCCGGTGCGTTGGTGGACCGGGACGGCACGCTCGTGGCGCGCGCGCAGCGGCCGACGCCCGCCCGGGAGAGCGGCGCACGCGTCATGGAGGCGGTCGGCGGCGTCCTGGCCGATCTGGCCGCCTCCCCGTACTGGGGCGACGCGACGGCCGTGGGCATCGGAAGCGCGGGCCCGGTGGACGCCGCCGAGGGGACGGTCAGCCCGGTCAACGTGCCCGGCTGGCGGCGCTTCCCCCTCGTCGAGCGGGTCGCCGGCGCCACGGGCGGCCTCCCGGTCACGCTGGTCGGCGACGGCGTCGCGATCACCGCCGCGGAGCACTGGCTCGGCGCGGCGCGCGGTCATGACAACGCGCTGTGCATGGTGGTCTCGACCGGTGTGGGTGGCGGGCTCGTCCTCGGCGGCGCCCTGCACCCCGGTCCCAGCGGGAACGCCGGCCACATCGGGCACATCAGCGTGGACCTCGACGGCGACCTCTGCCCGTGCGGCGCGCGCGGTTGCGTCGAGCGCATCGCGAGCGGCCCCAACATCGCGCGCCGCGCGCTGGACGCCGGGTGGCGGCCCGGCCCGGACGGCGACGCGACAGCGGTCGGCGTCGCGGCCGCCGCGCGAGCCGGCGACCCGGTCGCCGTGGCCTCCTTCGAACGCGCCGCGCAGGCCCTGGCGGCGGGGATCGCCGCGACGGCGACCCTGGTCGAGATCGACATCGCGGTGATCGGCGGCGGGGTCGCCGGGGCGGGCGACCTCCTGTTCGCCCCGCTGCGCACGGCCCTGCGCCGGTACGCCACGCTGTCCTTCGTCCAGCACCTGACGGTGGTACCCGCGGTCATGGGCAACGACGCGGGCCTGGTCGGGGCGGCGGCGGCCGCGCTGGCCACCACCGCCCGGCCGCTCGCGGACCCGCTCAGCAGGTGATCCGCAGGTCCCCCCAGTCCGCGTGGTCCGAGTCGACGCCGTCGCCGGCGTCCGTGACCACCAGCCGGACGACCTGGGCCCCGGTCACGTCCGCCGAGAGGGGCTGCGGAGCCATCGCGTTGGTGAGGGTCCCGGTCGAGGCGGCCTTCTCCCCGTCCGCCCAGACCTCGAAGGTCACGCTGCCCTTGGTGCCCTTCTCGTCGTCCACTCCCACCTGCGCCGTCACGGTGCCGCACGCGCCGCCCGCGTAGTACTCGACGCTGCTCGCCGCGTGCGCGCCGAGCCCCTTGGCGTACACCTGGCCGCCGATGGTCAGCGGGTGGCCGTCGCCCGCGGCGCTCTCGCCGTTGCTGGTGTCCGTCTCGACGGGGCCGTAGCCGTTGGAGGCGCTGAGCTGCGGCAGGTCGCTGAGGTAGCCGCCGCCGGCCGGGGGCGCGACCACCACATGGGCCTGGAACGGGACGGTGGACCGGATCCGCTCGCCGGTGGGGGAGCCGTACCGGGCGGTGAGCGTCAGGTCGTAGCTGCCGGGGGCCGTTCCGGCGGGGGCCGTCACCCGCCACCGGGTGGCCAGCGCGCGGCCGGTGGACAGCGCGGCCGTCCGCGTCGCCGACGCGGCCTCCACCCGCCAGCCGGCCGGGCCGGTGAGCGCGGCGGACACCGTGAGCGCGGGCGTGCGGCCCAGGTCGGTGACCTCGGTCGTCAGCGCGGCGGTGCGGCCCGCCTCGATCAGCGGGCTGCCCTCCAGGGCGAGTTCGACGGCCGGCGGGTGCGCCGCCCACCGGTGGCCGGCGGCGACGCGCAGCAGCACGGTGCCGTGTGCGGGCACGGTCGCCGAGAGGGCGCCCGCCGTGTTGCGGGTGGTGTGCTCCCACAGGTCGCGGACGGTGTACCCGGAGGCGTGCGGCAGGCCCACCGCGGCGGCCGTGGTGGAGATCCGCTGCGCGCTGCCGGTCTCGTTGAACAGGGCCACGGCCCGGGAGCCGTCCTTCATCTCCTTGGCGACGACCCAGCGCCCGCCCTCGGAGGAGAGCACCTCTCCCTGCCGGCCCAGCGGGTCCTGGTCGACGGCGATGACCTCCTCGTTGGAGAGGATGTCGAACGTCTCCTGCGAGGCGGTGCGCAGGTCGGAGCCGATGAGCAGCGGCGCCGCCATCACCGACCACATCGAGAAGTGGGTGCGGTACTCGGTGTCCGTCATCCCGCCGTTGCCGACCTCCAGCATGTCGGGGTCGTTCCAGTGCCCGGGGCCGGCCGCGGCGGCGAGCGGGAGGTTCTGCTTCATGATCGACAGCATGCTGCCCCAGCTGTCGTTGATGTCGCCCGTGGTGCGCCAGAGATTGCCCAGTTCGGCCGCCCATTCCCAGGGTTTGTTCTGTCCCCATTCGCAAATGCTGTAGACGATGGGCCGGCCGGTCGCGACGAGAGCGTCCCGCATCGTCGTGTAGCGCTCCTTGGCGTCCACTCCCTGGTTGTTGCAGTTGTCGTACTTGAGGTAGTCGACGCCCCAGTCGGCGAACTGCCGGGCGTCGCTGTATTCATGGCCGAGCGCGCCGGGAAGACCCACGCTGTCGCAGGTCCTGGTGCCGGCACTGGTGTAGATCCCCAGCTTCAGGCCCTTCGCGTGCACATAGTCCGCGACCGCCTTGATGCCGTGCGGAAAGCGCACCGGATCGGCTACCAGCTTTCCTTCCGCATCGCGTTCCGGAACCGCCCAGCAGTCGTCGAGATTGACGTACTCGTACCCGGCGTCCTTCAGGCCCTTCTCCACGAAGATATCGGCGATTCCCTTGACCATCGCCTCGTCGAACTCGGCGCGGCAATGCGTGGAGTTCCAGTTGTTGAAGCCCATGGGCGGGGTGAGGGCCAGTCCGTTCGCGGCCCGGATCCCGGCGGCCGGTGCCGGTGCCGGGGCGTGCGCGGCGGCGGGAGCCACGACCCCCGCCGTACACAGGAGGCCGGCGGCCAGGGCTCCGAGGACTCTGGGGCGGATCGCTCGGGTGGGACGGCTTGGAAGATGACGCATCGTTACGTTCCTCCGTACTCGTGCCGGATCAGGCGGCGACATGCACACGCCAAGACGAGCGAATACGTTAGAGCGTGTTGAACTCTGTTGGAAGAGGGCACGTGCCCCGTCGACCACATCTCGTCAAAACCCTTGACTGCGCCCCTTGTTGGGGGTGTGATCCAAGCGCACGTTCGGTTGTGTTCGGTTGCCTTCCGGAGGACGGGCTCATGGCACACTCGTACAACAGATCGGATCTGCCCGGCAGCGTCGCGGGACATCGGATGTCCCGGCGGAGCCTGCTGCGAGGCGCGGCGCTCGGTGCCGGCGCGGTCACGCTTCCCGCCCTGCTCGCCGCGTGCGGCGGAGGCCCCGGCGGGGACGGCAAGACCATCACCCTGGGATCGAACGGGTCCGACCCCGTTCCCAAGAAGGCGTTCGCCGACGCTTTCAAGGCGTACGCCGAGCAGTCGGACGGCCGGAAGGTCGAGGTCAACACCGTCGACCACAACACCTTCCAGGAGAACATCAACCGCTATCTCCAGGGCAAGCCCGATGATGTCTTCATGTGGTTCGCCGGGTACCGCATGCAGTTCTTCGCGAAGAAGGGCCTGCTGTACGACATCAGCGACAACTGGCAGCACTACACGGGGTTCTCCGAGGCCCTGAAGGACCAGTCCACCGGCGAGGACGGCAAGCAGTACCTCACCCCGTACTACTACTATCCGTGGGCCGTCTTCCACCGGAAGAGCCTGTTCACGGAGCGCGGTTATCAGGTGCCCAAAACCCTTGACGAGTACGTGGCGCTCGCCAAGGAGATGAAGAAGGACAAGCTGGACCCCATCGCGTTCAGCGACAAGGACGGCTGGCCCGCCATGGGTACGTTCGACTACATCAATATGCGCACCAACGGATACGAATTCCACAAGAGCCTCATGGCCGGTGAGGAAGCCTGGACGGACAAGCGTGTCCGGGAGGTCTTCGACACCTGGCGGCGCCTCCTCCCGTACTGCCAGCCCGGCGCCAACGGCCGTACCTGGCAGGAGGCCGCCACCAGTCTCCAGAAGCGCGAGGCGGGCATGACCGTGCTCGGCCTGCCGCACCCCGGGCAGCAGTTCCCCAAGGACCAACAGGCCGACCTGGACTTCTTCCCGTTCCCCGTGATCAACCCCGAGCACGGCCAGGACGCCGTGGAAGCGCCCATCGACGGGTTCCTGCTCGCCAAGAAGTCCAAGAACCTGAAGAACAAGAAGACGCTGGAGAGCGCCAAGGACCTGCTGAAGTGGCTCGCCACCGGCAAGGCCGAGGACATCTACCTCAAGGGCGACCCCAACAACATCGCGGTCAGCGACGAGGCGGACACCTCCACGTACACCCCGATCCAGAAGAAGGCCGTCGCACTCGTCTCGGGAGCCAAGCAGATCTCGCAGTTCCTCGACCGCGACACCCGCCCGGACTTCGCGTCCACGGTCATGATCCCCGCGATCCAGAAGTTCATCAGCAGCCCCGGCGACGTGGACGGCCTGGTCAACGACATCGAACGGCAGAAGAAGTCCATCTTCGCCTCGGACTGAACCGGGAGTACCCACCGTGCCGTTCATCTCGGGGAGGCGCACCGGACGTCGGGGCACGCGGCGGTACACCCGTCGCGACCTGGTCGTGCTCGGTGTGCTGCTCGGTCTGCCCGTCCTGCTCGACCTCGCCATCGTCTGGGGCCCGACGCTGGCCTCCGTCGTCCTCTCGTTCACCAGCTGGGACGGGATCGGCGACATCGAGTGGGTCGGGACCCGCAACTACGTGAACCTGTTCACGAACTACCCGCAGTTCTGGCCGGCCGCCCGGCACAATCTTCTCTGGCTCGCCTTCCTCGGCCTCGTCGCCACCCCGTTCGGGCTGCTCCTGGCCGTGCTGATCGACCGGGGCGTGCGGTTCAGCCGGTTCTACCAGTCCACGCTGTACATGCCCGTCGTGCTCTCGCTCGCGGTGGTCGGCTTCATCGCCCAGCTCGTGTTCTCGCGGGACCAGGGCGCGCTCAACGCGGTCATCGGCGACACGGAGACCCCGACGGACTGGCTCGGCGATCCGGACCTCAACATCTGGATGGTCCTGCTGGCCGCCGCCTGGCGCCACACCGGCTATGTGATGATCCTCTACCTCGCCGGGCTCAAGGCCGTCGACCAGTCGCTCAAGGAGGCGGCGGCGATCGACGGGGCGAGCGAGGCGCAGACCTTCTTCCGCGTCGTCTTCCCGACCCTGCGGCCGGTCAACGTCATCGTCGGCGTGATCACCGTGATCGAGTCGCTGCGCGCCTTCGACATCGTGTACGCGGTCAACCACGGCCGCAACGGCCTCGAACTGCTGTCCGTGCTCGTCACCGACAACATCATCGGCGAGGCCAGCCGCATCGGCTTCGGCTCCGCGATCGCCGTCGTCCTGCTGGCGGTCTCCCTCGGATTCGTGGCGACATACCTGGTCCAGGAGCTCCGAGGGGAGAAAGACCGATGACCACCACGCAGCAGACCACCCGTGCGGTCCCGGCCGCCCCTGCCGGGGCCCGCCGTCGGCTCCGCCCGGGGCGACTCGGTGTGCACGCCTTCCTGATGACGGTCTCGCTGGCCTTCCTCGCCCCGCTGCTGCTCGCGGTGTACGCGTCCCTGCGGCCGTACGACGAGACCTCGGAGTACGGCTACTTCTCGCTGCCGCGCCATCTCTCCCTGGACTACTACCGGCAGGCGTTCACCGACTCCGGCATGACGAAGTACTTCGTCAACACCCTGATCATCGCGGTGCCGGGCGTCCTGATCACCCTGTTCCTCGCCTCGTTCGTGGCCTTCGCGCTCGCCCGGCTGAAGATGCGCGGCGGGCTGGTCCTGCTGATGCTCTTCACGGCGGGCAACCTGCTCCCGCAGCAGGTGATCGTCACCCCGCTGTACGTCGTCTTCAACCGGATCCCGCTGCCGTACTGGATGTCCGACTCGATGACGATGTTCGACTCCTTCTGGGCCGTCATCCTGGTGCAGATCGGCTTCCAGATCGGCTTCTGCGTCTTCGTCCTGGCCAACTTCATGCGCACCCTCCCGCCGGAGATCCTGGAGGCGGCCGTGGTGGACGGGGCGGGGGTGTGGACGCGGTTCTGGCGGATCACCCTGCCGCTGTGCCGCCCGGCGCTCGCCGCGCTGGGCACGCTCCAGTTCACCTGGATGTACAACGACTTCCTGTGGGCACTGGTCTTCATCTCCGACGGCGACAAACTGCCCATCACCTCCGCGCTGAACAACCTGCGCGGACAGTTCTTCACGGACTACAACCTGCTCGCCGCCGGCTCCGTGATCGTGGCGCTCCCGACCCTCGTCGTCTTCCTGCTGCTCCAGCGGCACTTCATCGCCGGACTCACGCTGGGGTCCGGAAAGGGGTGAGAGGGGTGCCCGGCGGAACGGCCGGGCACCGTCATCACGTCCTATTCGCAGGCCACGCCGTCCCCGTCGCGGTCGAGGTGCCGGCCGTACCCCGGGTCGCCCCGGTGGATCGGGGCCGCGCCGGCCGCGCGCACGGCGGTGCAGTTGGCGTAGTACGCGGAGCCGCCGCCTCCCGAGTTCCCGCCGCTCGAACCCGAATCGTCCGAAGCGGAGTCGTCGGAGCCGCCTGCGGGGGCCTCGGGCGCGACGGTGACC
This sequence comes from Streptomyces sp. SAS_281, assembly GCF_052542855.1. Classification (NCBI taxonomy): domain Bacteria; kingdom Bacillati; phylum Actinomycetota; class Actinomycetes; order Kitasatosporales; family Streptomycetaceae; genus Streptomyces; species Streptomyces sp. SAS_281. The sequence continues at coordinate 101,598 of NZ_JBMNDO010000006.1, read as the reverse complement.
TTGACGGTCTTCGTCTTCGTGACCGTCGGCACCGCCTTGGGGCTCGCCGTGACCGTCTCGGTCACAGCGGGCTCCGGCGGGGGCGTGACCGACACCGTGGCGGTGACGGCCGGCGCGGGCGAGGACTTCGCCGCGGCCTCCGTCCGGCCCGAACCGGAATCCCCGCCCGCGGCGCCCATGCCCACACCGATGAGGAACAGGACGGCCGCCGCCGGGATGACGATTCGTTTCCTCGCCCAGCGGGGCGCGCCACCCCCGGGGGCGCCCGGTCCCCGGGGGCCGAACGGGGACGGCTGCGGCGGCGGCCCCCAGGGAGGCGGCTGTGGCGGAGGGTTGTGCGACATGTGACCCCCAGAAGTTGCGTGGAGGGACGACCGTAGCCGGGGCGCCGAACGCGTGGGAGGCCAATCCTCCGCAAGTGATGGAGTTGTGACCCTCATGTGAAGCCGGTGTCTCGCCACGGTCCGCGCGGGCCCGCCGTTGTCAGTGGCGGGTGCGATCCTGCGTGCATGGACGAGATCATGCGACGGCGGGTGTACGGCGCCGACCACGACGACCCCGACCCGGGCCCACGGCCCGGCCACGAGTACCGCGAACTGGTCGGCGGGCCGCTGGACGGACTGCTCCTCGACGTCACGGGGTGGACACCGGTGGCCCTCGCGGACGGCTCCGCCCTGGTCACCGAGATCGGCGCGTACGGACCGGGAGGCCGCGCGGAGTACGGGCCGCGCCCGGACGAGCCGGACAAGTGGGACTGGCGGGGCGATACGCCGTAGCCCGTGGACGGCCCCGTCGTCCCGTCCGCGCAACGCATCGCCTCGGGCGGGTTTTCGCGGCAGGGTGTTGCGGGCAAGCCACAGGGGGCTGCTACGGAAGAGGGGGAACCGTGATCGTCTGGATCAACGGTGCGTTCGGCGCCGGAAAGACCAGCGCCGCGCGTGAACTGATCGATCTGATCCCGAACAGCACCTTGTACGACCCGGAACTCACCGGGACGGGGCTCGGAAGCCTGCTGCCCCAGAAGAAACTGGCCGAGGTGACGGACTTCCAGGACCTGCCGATCTGGCGGCGCCTCGTGGTGGACACCGCCGCAGCGCTCCTCGCCGAGCTGGGCGGAGTCCTCGTCGTGCCGATGACCCTCCTGCGGCAGGAGTACCGCGACGAGATCTTCGGCGGCCTCGCCGCCCGGCGCATACCGGTGCGCCATGTGCTGCTCTCGCCCGAGGAAACGATCCTGCGCACCCGCATCGCCCACCGGGCGCAGTACCCGGGCGACGCGGAGGGTGTGGACCCGACCGGCCGCTGGGCGTACGACCGGATCGAGCCGTACCGATCGGCCCTCGGCTGGATCACCGGGGACGCCCACACCATCGACAACAGCGCGCTCACCCCGCGCGAGACGGCCGAGCGGATCGCGGAGGCGGTACGTACCGGCGCCGCCCCCGCCTGCGAGATCGTTCAGACCCCGGAGCCCACCGCGGAGACCGTCGCCTCCGGGGTGCTCCTCTTCGACGAGCACGACCGGTTCCTGCTCGTCGATCCCACGTACAAGCCCGGCTGGGAGTTCCCCGGCGGCGTCGTGGAGGCCGGCGAGGCCCCGGCCCAGGCCGGCATCCGGGAGGTGGCCGAGGAGATCGGCATCCAGCTCGAACGGGTGCCCAAGCTGCTCGTCATCGACTGGGAGGCGCCCGACCCGCCCGGGTACGGAGGTCTGCGCCTCCTCTTCGACGGCGGGCTGCTGCCCCGGGCGGACGCGGAACGACTGCTGCTCCCCGGCTCCGAGCTGCGCGGCTGGCGGTTCGTCACCGAGGCGGAGGCGGCCACCCTGCTGCCGCCCACCCGCTACGAGCGGCTGCGCTGGGCGCTGCGGGCCCGCGAACGCTCAGCCGTGCTCAACCTGGAGGCCGGTGTCCCCGTCGGCTGAGGCCCGCAGGACCGCGGCGGCGTCCTCGGTGAGGGGGTCGCCGTGGCCGAAGCAGACCGTGGCCGGCTCCAGCGCGGCCAGCCGCCGGAACGAGGCCACGGCCTGCTTCCGGTCGATGTTGAAGACGCCCAGCATCACCTGCCCCACCCCGGCCACGCAGTCGCCCGTGAACAGCACGCCGTGCCCAGGCAGATGCACACCGATGGAGCCGGGCGTGTGACCGGGGGAGTGGACCACCCGCGCCCCGCCCCCGAACGGCAGCACCGCCCCGTCGGACAGCTCGGTGTCGACCCGGGTCGCAGGCGCCGGGGGAACCGTCAGCGCGTGCTCGTACAGCGGGCGTTCCCAGTCCAGGAGCACCGGCTCCCCGACCTCCTCCTCGCCCCGGATCACCGGCGCGTCCAGCCGGTGCGCCAGAATCTCGGCACCGTGGCGGTCGGCCAGCTCCTGGGCGGCGCCGTAGTGGTCCCGGTGGCCGTGAGTGATGACGATCCGGGCGATGCCGGCGGGGTCGTGGCCGAGACCGCGCACCGCCTCCTCGATGGCGGGTGCCGCGTTCACGTCGCCCGCGTCGATCAGGGTCAGCTCCGTCCCGTCGCGCCAGAGGTACGCCTGGCCGATCGGGAAGCGGAACATGTGCAACTGCGGAAGCACTTCTACGAGATCCATGCGGCGAACGTAAGCGGCGGCGGACGGCCACCGCACGGATCTACGCTCTCGGCGAGCTTCGCTCAACGCGTAGCCGGCCCGACGAGGACTCAGACCGCCTTCGATGCCGCGTAGTTGCGCAGGAACAGGGCCTCGGTCACGGACAGCCGCTCCAGCTCGTCGGGCGACACGCTCTCGTTCACCGCGTGGATCTGCGCCTCCGGCTCGCTGAGCCCGATCAGCAGGATCTCCGCCTCCGGGTACAGCCCGGCCAGCGTGTTGCACAGCGGGATCGAGCCGCCCATGCCGGAGGACTGCATCTCCTGGCCCGGGTACGCGACCCGCATGGCGTCGGCCATCGCGGTGTACGCCGGGCTCCCGATGTCCGCGCGGAACGGCTGCCCCTGGCCGACCTGCTCGACCGAGACCTTCGCACCCCACGGGGCGTGCGCGAGAAGGTGCGCGGTCAGGAGCTTCGTGGCCTGCTCCGCGTCCTGGCCCGGCGGCACCCGCAGACTGATCTGCGCACGGGCGCTCGCCTGCACGGAGGGCGTCGCGCCGACCACGGCCGGGCAGTCGACGCCGATCACGGTGACGGCGGGCCGCGCCCAGATCCGGTCGGCGACCGTGCCGGTGCCGATGAGCCCGACCCCGTCGAGGACCTTGGCGTCCTTCCGGAACTCCTCCTCCGGGTACTGCAGTCCGTCCCACTCCTCGTCCGCGGTCAGGCCGTCGACCGTGGTCGAGCCGTCCTCGGCGCGCAGCGAGGCGAGCAGCTGGATCATCGCGGCGAGCGCGTCGGGCGCGGCGCCGCCGAACTGGCCCGAGTGGAGGTTGCCCTCCAGGGTGTCGAGCTGGACCCGCAGCATCGTCATGCCGCGCAGCGTCGAGGTGACGGTCGGCAGCCCCACCCGGAAGTTGCCGGTGTCACCGATCACGATGGTGTCGGCCGCCAGCAGCCCGGGGTGCGCCTCGGCGTACCGCTCCAGACCCCCGGTGCCCTGCTCCTCCGAACCCTCCACGATCACCTTGACCGAGACGGGGACCCCGCCGTCCGCCTTCAGCGCGCGCAGGGCGAGGAGATGCATGATGAAGCCGCCCTTGCAGTCGGCCGCCCCCCGGCCGAACCAGCGCCCGTCACGTTCCGTCAGCTCGAACGGCGGGGAGATCCAGGCGGCCTCGTCCAGCGGCGGCTGCACGTCGTAATGCGCGTAGAGCAGCACGGTCGGAGCGCCCGCCGGACCGGGCAGGAAGCCGTAGACGGACTGGGTGCCGTCCGGCGTGTCGAGCAGGGCCACGTCCTGGAAGCCGTCGGTGCGCAGGGCGGCGGCGACCCACTCGGCGGCGCCCTCGCACTCGCTCTTCGGATAGACCGCGGGGTCCGCCACCGACTGGAAGGCCACCAGCTCGGTCAGCTCCGCCTTGGCGCGGGGCATCAGTGAGGCGACGGTCTCGGGAATCGGATGGCCGGTCATGGGGCACGCTCCTGGTGGGTGCGACGTTATGTGTACGTTTCCGGTCACTCGCCCGCCTGGAGTGCGGCGTCGCGGGTACGTCGGAGACTCGGCCGATCCTCCCACAGCGGATCTCGGCCAGAACGCGCCGTAGGATGCCGTGAGCAGCTTGGGCCACTGGTCGGATCGGGAGCAGAAGCACATCGTGAGCAGCGAGAACGCAGACGCCGGACATGAGCACGAAGAGTCGTCCGTGTGGGACGTCGTCGTAGTCGGCGCCGGACCGGCGGGAGCCTCCGCGGCATACGCGGCGGCCGTCGCCGGCCGTAAGGTACTGCTCTTGGAGAAGGCGGAGCTGCCCCGTTACAAGACGTGCGGCGGCGGCATCATCGGATACTCGCGCGACGCGTTGCCGCCCGGGTTCGAACTGCCCCTGCGGGACCGGATCCACGCGGTCACCTTCTCGCTCAACGGCAGGCTGGCGCGCACCCGCCGCTCCAAGCGGATGCTCTTCGGCCTCATCAACCGCCCCGAGTTCGACGCGGGGCTCGTCGAGCAGGCGCAGAAGGCCGGGGCCGAACTGCGCACCGGCGCGACCGTCTCGCGGGTGGAGCAGCACGGCGCCGCGGTGCCCGACCGGCGCACGGTCGCGGTCGTGCTGTCCGGCGGCGAGACCGTCCTGGCCCGCGCGGTGGTCGGAGCCGACGGCAGCGCCGGGCGGATAGGAGCGCACGTCGGGGTGAAGCTCGACCAGGTCGACCTGGGCCTGGAGTCGGAAATCCCGGTGCCGCCCACCGTCGCGGAGGACTGGGCGGGCCGTGTCCTCATCGACTGGGGCCCGATGCCCGGCAGTTACGGCTGGGTCTTCCCCAAGGGCGACACCCTGACGGTCGGCGTGATCTCCGCGCGCGGCGACGGCGCCGGCACCAAGCGGTATCTGGAGGACTTCGTCGCACGGCTCGGCCTCGCCGGATTCGAGCCCAGGATCTCCTCGGGCCACCTGACGCGCTGCCGCAGCGAGGACTCGCCGCTCTCGCGCGGCCGGGTGCTGGTGTGCGGTGACGCGGCCGGGCTGCTGGAGCCGTGGACCCGCGAGGGAATCTCCTTCGCGCTGCGTTCGGGACGGCTCGCCGGTGAGTGGGCGGTACGCGTCGCCGAGGCGCACGACGCGGTGGACGCCCGCCGCCAGGCGCTCAACTACGCCTTCGCCATCAAGGCCGGTCTCGGTGTCGAGATGAGCGTGGGCCGGCGCATGCTGAAGCTGTTCGAGCGGCGCCCGGGCCTGCTGCACGCGGTTCTCACGGGTTTCCGCCCGGCATGGAACGCGTTCGCGGGTATCACGCGTGGCACGACCTCGCTGGCCGAGCTGGTCCGTTCGCACCCGCTGGCCCAGCGGGCGCTCTCGGCGATGGACCGTTAGAACGCCGGATTCCGAGGGCTGACGCGCCGTCCGGCGCTCCACCCCTCGTCGGCGATCCGGAAGACGGGGTGGTCCGGGCAGGCCGCCAGGATCTCGGCGTCCGTGGACTTCGCCGTGACGCCCCGGAAGTACTGGTCGACCTCCCAGCCCCACCGCTCCAGGTAGGTGCGGAGGACGGCCGCCTTGTGCGCGTCGTCCGCGATCTCCACGGCCGAGAAGGCCCGCGTCCGGCGGCCGCGGCGCAACTCCCCGCCGCCCGCCGCCCGCATGTTGCGCACCCACTGCGAGTGGCCGCGGGCGGAGACCAGGTACCCCACACCCTCGTATTGGTGCGGGTTGACCGGGACGCGCTGCATCCGGCCGCTCTTGCGGCCCCGCACCGACAGCTCCTGCGAGCCGAGCAGGCTGATTCCGTGCCGCGCGAGCCAGCCGACGAGGCTGTTGAAGCGGACGTTGAGCGGGCTGCCCTGCAGGTAGTACGGCTGCGTCTGCGACGGAGACATGGTGTGTGACCCCCACGGAGGAGAAAGCGTTTCCGAGAGCAGTGCTCTCGCTTGAGATCAGTGTGCAGGGAGCGTTGCTCAAAAGCAAGAGCACTGCTCTCGTTATTGGTCGCTGCTCTGCACGCATGGCAGACTGGGGCCCATGAGCGCTATCCGGGGAGCCAGGGAACGGGCCCGTATCGAGGTCACCGCCGCCATCAAGGACGAGGCGAGGAAACAGCTCGCCGCCGAGGGCGCGGCAAAGCTGTCGCTGCGCGCCGTCGCGCGCGAACTGGGCATGGCCTCCTCGGCCCTCTACCGCTACTTCCCCAGCCGGGACGACCTGCTGACCGCTCTGATCGTCGACGCGTACGACGCGGTCGGGGAGGCCGCCGAGCGTGCCCACCGCGCCGCCGCCGGGGAGCCCGGCCTCCCCGCCGCCGGTCTCACCCGCTGGGTCGCCGTCGGCTGCGCCGTACGCGACTGGGCACTGGCCCACCCCCACGAGTACGCGCTCATCTACGGCTCGCCCGTGCCCGGATACGCCGCCCCGCAGGACACCGTCGGCCCCGCGGCGCGCGTCGGCATGGTGCTCATCGCCATCGTGGAGGAGGCCCGCCGCGACGAGGGCCTGGCGCTTCCGCCGCTCCCGGACGAGCTGCGCCCGGAGGCCGAACGGCTCGCCGCGGACGTGGCTCCGGGGCTCGCTCCGGCGGTGGCCGCCCCGCTCGTCGCGGCCTGGGCGCAGCTGTTCGGGCTGATCTCCTTCGAGGTGTTCGGCCAGTTCAACCGGGTGGTGGAGGCCCGCGAGGTCTTCTTCCGCCAAGCGGTCACGGAACTGGCCCGCACAGTGGGCCTCCTGGGCCGGCGCGGCTGAGCCGGTACGGCGTCAGGACCAGGTGATCGAGGAGTTCTCGCGCCAGATCCGCGCCGGCTCCTCGTCGCCCGTCACCGTCAGGGCGGACAGCGGGAGCCGGTTCCACAGGGCGAGGTAGAGCGTCCCGGCCGGCGCGCTCAGCTCGCAGTCCACGGCCGATGCCCCGGCCGGTCCCTCCTCGCGCACCGCCGCCGGCGGCTCGGCGGACAGCCGTACGGTCCACGCCGTGTCCGTGTCCGTCGCCCGGACCCGCAGCGTGCGCGGGGTCCCGGTGCGCACCCGGCTCTTCGGACGGGCGTGCATCCCCCGCAGCAGTTCGTCGATGCCGTCCAGCGCGAAGGCGGGCGCGACGGCGGAGAGGCCGCCGCCGCGCGCGGACTCGGCGTCCACCCGGTGGATCGTCGTCTCATGGGCCTGGCGGCGGGCCCAGAAGGCGAGTGGCGAGGGCGCGGGGAGGAACGACCAGCACTCCACGTCCTGCGGCGCGTTCTCCAGTGCCTCCACCAGGAGCTGGTGCCCTTCGCGGAAGCGGGCCAGCAGCTCCGGTCCGTCCAGCTCCGGTTCGCCGCCGTCGGGGACGTACGAGGTGTGCCCCTCGCGTACGAAGGCGGCGGCCCAGGCGTGCACCATCGCGGTGTGCCTGAGCAGATCGCGCACCCGCCAGTCGGGACAGGTCGGCACCGGGGCCCCGGTGCCCGCCTCGCCGGCCGCGTCCGCCAGCAGGCGCCCTTCGGCGGCCAGGGCCGCTATGTGTTCCGTGATCTCCATGGCCCGGATTGTGCCACCCGGGCGCGCCCCGGAGAGGGCGGTCCGGTCAGGCACCCTGGGGACGGATCTTCCGGCGGGCGCCGCCGCGTACCAGCTGTACGAACCAGCCCAGCGCCAGCGACTGCACCAGCACGGACACCGTCAGCGCCAGGTACATGAACCAGGCGGGGCCGAAGGACTCCGCCCCGGCCGCCGAACTGCCGAGCAGGAACACGAAGACGGCCGGCGCCGCCAGCAGGAACAGCCAGACCCCGGCGAACGAGGCGTCCTCGTGGGCGATGAACAGGGTGTCCGCGGCGACCAGGACGGCCGCCGCGACAACCGCCCCCAGGTAGAGCAGGGACGCCGCGTTCCCGAAGGTGAGCCGGACGAGCGCGCGGCTCGTCCGCCGGCTGAGTGCGGGCCTGTTCATGGTGTGCTCCCCGTGGATGGCTGTTCCTCCATCGTGCGCGGGGGGAATCGTTCCTGCCTGAGTACCGCTACTCATCCGGTCAGGTGTGCGCCGCCTTGCGGGCGCCGTAGCCCAGGGCCGCCGCCGCGCCGGCCAGCACCGCCACCGTGGTCAGGGCCACCGGCAGCGAGAACCAGTCGGCCAGGAACCCGATCGCGGGCGGCCCGAGCAGCATGCCGCCGTACCCGAGCGTCGAGGCCGCCGCGACCCCGCCGGGTCCGGCCAGCTCGCCCGCCCGGCCGACCGCCACCGGGAAGATGTTGGCGAGGCCGATCCCGGTGACCGCGAAGCCGAGCAGCGCCAGCCAGGCCGTGGGGGCGAGCGCGCCCAGGAGCATCCCGGCGGCGGCCGTGGCGCCGCCCGCCACCAGCGTGCGGGTCTGCCCGAGCCGTTCGAGGAGGGCGGTGCCGCTGAGCCGGCCCGCCGTCATGGCCAGCGCGAACAGCGAGTATCCGGCGGCGGCCACCCCGGGACGGGCGTGCAGGTCCTGTTCCAGGTGGAGGGCGCCCCAGTCGGCCAGCGCGCCCTCGCCGTACGCGGTGCAGAGCGCGATCAGGCCGAACAGCAGCACCACCCTGCGCGCCCGCCCGGACAGCCGCTGCGCGGACCGGCCCGCGGGCGGGGCGTCCGCTGCGCGGACCGGCCCGCGGGCGGGGCGTCCGCCGGTTCCGGGGCCACGGGCGCCGGGTGACGCAGGAGGACCGGGCCCGCGAGTGCGGTGACGACCAGTCCGATCCCGGTCAGGAGGGAGAGGTGGACGGTGGGTGAGAGGCCGCCCGCGACGAGCCCGCCGAGCCCCGCGCCGAGCATCCCGCCGAGGCTGAACGCGGCGTGGAAGCTGGGCATCACGGGGCGGCGCAGAGCGGCGACCAGGTCCACCGCGGCGCTGTTCATCGCCACGTTCGCCCCGCCGTACGCGGCACCGAAGAGCAGGAGCACGAGCCCCAGCGACAGCGCCGAGTGCGTTCGGGCGGGCAGTGCGATGCTGAGGGAGAGGAGCACCGCGCAGACCACGGTCACCGCGTGGCTGCCGAACCGGCGGCAGAGCCGGCCGGTGAGCGTCATGGTGACCACGGCACCGGCGGAGACGCCGAGGAGTGCGAGGCCGAGGGTGGCGGCCGAGGCGCCGGTCTGGTGCTTGATGGCCGGGATGCGGACCACCCAGCCGGCGAAGAGGAACCCGTCGAGGGCGAAGAACACGGTCAGCGCGGTACGGAGACGGGCCGACGAGAGCGTGACGGTGTTGCCGCCAAGTCCCCCCGGGAGTGCCGTCCGCAGTTTGTTTAGTTGCGGCACAAACTCAGCATAGGGGCGGCCCGGCGGCCGGTGCAAGACCGCTGCCCCGACCGGCCCGAAGCGCTGGGCCCCGGAGTGCGCGGGGGCCCGTCACCCGGGGCACGTCGGCCACCACGGCGTCGGAGGAACCTCCGGATCATGGGAGACTCGCCCCCATGAACGGCAAGGCGACCACCACCCGGACGAAGTTGGAGAGGGGCCGCAGCGCGCTCGGACCCGCCCTGGAACTGGTCCACACCGGACGCGCGCCCACGCGTGCCGTCCTCACCTCCGAGCTGGGGGTCACCCGCGCGACGGCGGGCGCGGTCGCCGCGGAGCTGGAAGCCCTCGGTCTCATCCGGGTCGACTCCAGCCCCGGTTCGGCGGCGGGTTCGCAGGGCCGGCCCTCGCACCGGCTCGCCGTACGGGAGTCCGGCCCGGTGGCCGTCGCCGCCCAGGTGCACGCCGACGGCTTCCGCGCCGCGCTCGTCGGCCTCGGCGGCCGCCTCGTCGCGACCGCCCCCGGCTGCGTCACCATCACCGCCGATCCCGCCCAGGTCATCGGCGAAGTCGTGGACCACTGCGCACGGCTGCTCCGGGACAGCGGGCTGCGGTGCGTCGGGGCCGGGCTCGCGGTGCCGTCGGCGGTCGCCGAGCCGGAGGGCACCGCCCTCAACCCGCTCCACATCGCCTGGCCCGCCGGCGCCCCGGTCCGCGAGATCTTCGCCACCTGCGTACGCGAAGCGGGCATCGGGGGACCGGCGTTCACCGGCAACGACGTCAACCTCGCCGCGCTCGCCGAACACCGGCACGGCGCCGGGCGCGAGGCCCAGCACCTGCTGTGCGTCGCCACCGGGCACCGGGGCGTGGGCGGGGCGCTCGTTCTCGACGGCCGCCTGCACACCGGGAGTTCGGGGCTCGCCCTGGAGGTCGGCCACCTCACCGTCAACCCCGAGGGCCGCCCCTGCCATTGCGGGGGGCGCGGCTGCCTGGACGTCGAGACGGACCCGCTCGCCTTCCTCACCGCCGCCGGGCGCACCCCGGGCCCCGAGGAGTCGCTGCTCAAGCAGTCCGGGGACCTGTTGCGCAACGAGTACGGGGACCCGGCCGTGCGCACCGCCGCCGAGGAACTGATCGACCGGCTCGGACTGGGGCTCGCCGGTCTCGTCAACATCCTCAACCCGGACCGGATCATCCTCGGCGGGCTGCTCCGCGCCCTGCTCGACGCCGACCCGGAGCGGCTGCGGGCGGTCGTGGCCGACCGCAGTCTCTGGGGCCGCAGCGGGAGCGTGCCGATCCTGCCCTGCACCCTCGACCACAACAGCCTGGTCGGTGCGGCGGAACTGGCCTGGCAGCCGGTCCTGGACGATCCGCTGGTGGCGCTGGCCTGAAGCAGTTCAGACCCCCGGCGCCTCGAACGCGAACGCCCGCGCCGGATTCGCCACCAGTACCGCCTCCATGGCCTCGGCGCCCAGTACCTCCCCGAGACGGGGCCGCAGCCGGCGCAGCAGGTACGGCATGCCGGGGGTCTCCGGGACCGTCGTGTCACCGCCCAGCAGCAGCTGCCCGGTGAACCCCGCCCCGGCCAGCTCCGCCAGTTCCTCCGGCAGCCGCCAGTCCGTCGCGTGGTTGGCCCGTGACGGCCCGTCGAACGCCAGGAAGGCGCCCGCCCGCGCCGCCTCCCGCTGCACCGCCCCGTCCGGGGAGCGGCCGAGGTGGCCGAGGACCACCCGGTGCGGCGGGACGCCCAACTCGCCGCACAGCAGCTCCAGGACGTCGAGCGCGGCCGTGCCCAGCTCCAGGTGGACGGCGATCGGCGCCCCGGTGCGGTGATGGGCCCCGGCCGCCGCGGTCATGGTGAGCCGGGCGTGCGCGTCGAGCGTGTGGAAGGCGCCGGCCACCTTGATCAGGCCCGCACGCACCCCGGTGGCACCGATGCCCTCGGTGAGTTCGGCGACGAAGAGCGCGGCGAGATCGTCCTTGATGCGGTCCAGCAGTTCCGGCGGGTAGTGCGCAGCCTGGTGCAGCCCCGTGGCGGCGACCACGTGCGTGCCCGTCGTCCGGGACAGTGCGGCCAGGGCGTCGGCCCCGCGACCCATGCCGTGCGGCGTCCACTGCACGACGGCCCGGCCGCCCAGCGCGTGGAAGGCGCGGAGCCGGCCGGCCGCCGACACGGGGTCGTCCAGCTCCTGCCCGGGCAGCACCGGGCTGCGCAGGAAGAGGTGGTCGTGGGCGTCGCAGACCCCCAGCTGCCCGGGCGCGATGTCACCGAGGACGGTACGGACGACGGCTACCACTGGCGGCCCCGCGTGATCCGGTCCTGCTCGGGGCGGCTGAGGTGGAGCACCTGGAAGCGCTCGCCGGGCGCGGCCGGGGCGTCGTGGTCCCAGAGCGTGAAGTGCAGGAGCTCCCAGTGGTGCGGATCGGCCGCCAGCGCGGAGGCCACGGCGCCCGGCGATTTCGCGAGCCGGCGGCTTACCTCCAGGGCCGCTTCCACCGCCTCCGCCGGGGAGAGCGACGCCGGTACCGGCGAGCGGTGGCGGGTCGCCGAGCGGGGGAGTGCGGAGGACGCGGGCCCCTCCTCGTACGCGAGTCCGGTCCAGTGCCGTACCGCGGGGCGTCCGAAGTCCTGGACCACGCCCTGGAACCCGGAGCCCCAGAGGAAGGCGTTCATGCCTTCGGGCCGGGTCCAGAGGTAGAACGGCGCGTACTGGTTGACCGGGGAGTCCTCGCCCCGCTCCCGCATCAGATACGCCTTGAGCCCGAGGCCCGGGAAGTCGTCCAGGAGGTGCCCCCTGGTCGCCACCCGGTGGCGTATGACGCCCATGTCGTAATCGGCCGGCAGGGTGATCTCGTACTGCATGGCATGCATCGAGGGCTCCTCAGGACGCCGGGTAGTCGGCGACGACGGTGTCGGTGTGCCAGTGGATGGTGGAGCCGTCCCCGGCGGCCTCGACCGCGGCGAGATGGGTCATGAACGTGCGGGGGGACGCCCCGTGCCAGTGCCACTCGTCCGGCTCGATCCACACGGTGTCGCCGGCCCGGATCGTCTCGACCGGGCCGCCCCTGCGCTGCACCAGGCCCTCGCCCTCGGTGACGTGCAGGACCTGGCCGTGCGGGTGGGTGTGCCACGAGGTGTGGCCGCCCGGTGCGAAGTGCACGCTGAACATCCGCAGGCGGGAGGGCGGTTCGGGTGCGGCGATCTCGTCGAGCCACACCGTGCCGTTGAAGTGGTCGGAGGGACCCGATGCGGTGTCGGGGCGGTTCCTGGTGATGCGCATGTTGCGGCTGCTCCTGAAGCGGTCGATGGGTCAGGCGGGCGGGGCGAGCAGGCTGAGCAGTCCCCGTACGCCCGCGTCGAAGGCGTCCGTCGAACCCGAGGCGCGGGCCAGCACGTAGCCGCCCTGCACCGTCGCGACGATCGAGGCGGCGATGTCCTCGGGTACCAGGCCGGAGGTGAACTCACCCCGGTCGACGCCCTCGCGGACGATGCCGGAGAGCCTGCCGCGCAGCCAGGCGATGGTCTCGTCCACCGGCTCCCGCAGTTCGTCGCTCGCGATGATGTCCGGGTCCATGGTCAGCCGGCCCACCGGGCAGCCGCGCAGCACGTCGCGCTCCCGCAGCAGATAGGCCGAGATCCGCTCGTACGCCGATCCGGGCGCGTCGAGCACCGGCTCCGCGGCCTCCCGCAGCTCGTCGGCCGTGCGGCGGATGGCGGTGAGGGCCAGACCGGGTTTGCCGGTGAAGTGGTGGTACATGCTGCCCTGGCCCACCCCGGCGTGCCGCTGGATGGCCTTGGGGCTCATGCCCACGTAACCGCGCTCCCACAGGAGTTCCCGGGTGGCTTCGATCAGACGGTCCGGAGTGCTCATGCCCGGACTGTACATACTAGTAGGTACAGAACGGAAGCGGCTGTCGCGCATACAGGAGCGGGGCACCCCGGTCCGGGATGCCCCGCTCCTGTCGCGTCAGCCCACCACGGCCGACCGCGACGCCGAGGGCGGTGAACCGTCCAGACGCTTGAGGACGCTCAGATCGAACGGCCCATCGGTGGTCGCCCCGTACACCACATGGGACGGCGGGGCGAGCGGGGCCGGGGCGGGAAGCGTGAACCACACGACCTTCCCCGCGCCGCCCCGGGGGCGCACCCCCCAGCTCTCGCTGACCGCGGCGATCAGCGCGAGCCCGCGACCCGACGTACTGGAGTCGTCGGCCTCGCGCACGGTCGGCAGCCGTGGATCGTGGTCGTGGACGGACACCGTGAGCCGTTCGAGCAGCAACTCGATCTCGACGGTGCATGACTTGTCCGGCTGTGCGTGCCGGTGGACGTTGGTGAGGAGCTCGGTGACGCCCAGCGCTGTCTGGTCGATCAGGGAATCGAGATGCCAGTAGCGCAGTTGCGCCGAGATGATTCTGCGGACCTGACCGATCCGCGACGGCAGGGCCTGGAGCTCCACCGTGCAGTGCCTGCTTGGCTCGCTGATCACGGCTGCGACTCCCCGAAATAGGTCCGGAAGAAGACGGAGAAACGGATCCAGCACATGGCTCGCTGCTGAGTCCGGGCCGGCGGCCTGGATCACAGTGTCACCGCCGGTACACCATGAGTGACGTGACTCCAATGTCGCTCAGGGCATACGGCTCCGCAACTCGCGGTGTCCCCGCCCCCCACCGGACTCAGGAGCGGCGGCCTCCCGCGCTGTAGAGCGCCTCCAGGAACCGGTGCGAGGGGGCCGCGTCACCGGGTTTGCCGTCCGGCCGCCGCATCGTCAGCCGGTACCGCGTTCCGTTGACCCGCGCCACCGTGGCGTCCGCCCCCGCGAACCACGGTCTGCCCGCGCTCACCGTGCCCACCGGCGCGCTGTCGATCTCCCGCCCGTAACTCGTCAGGAGGGCCACCCGGCCGTCCTTCACGGTCACCTGCCCCGCCCTGGTGACCGAGCGGGCCCACCGGTCGATCCGCACACCGGTCGCACTGAACTCCGTCACACGCCTCGCGCCGAACTCCGTTTCCGACATGGCCTCTTCGCCCCCTTCGTCATGCCTCTGAGACGAAGTGTGCCCATCGCGGGGCGTGCACACCAGAGCGGGACGGTACGTAAACGGCGCATTCGGGCCGTGCGGGGGCGCGGGGGACCCGGCCGCGACACCAAGGCACTGCTATGGACCATCAAAGTCAACGTTTGTGCAGGTGGGGGGCATATCGTGGGCCCGCCGAGACCGGTCGTACGAGGAGAAGCGCGCAGATGGACACCACTGAGCACGGGCACGGCGGCGCAGCCGCGCCGACCGTCGACATCGACCGTTCGGATCCGGCCTACCGCGCCTGGCTCAAGGAGGCCGTCCGCAAGGTCCAGGCCGACGCCAACCGCTCCGCCGACACCCATCTGCTGCTCTTCCCGCTCCCGGAGAGCTGGGGCATCGACCTCTACCTCAAGGACGAGTCGACCCACCCCACCGGCAGCCTCAAGCACCGGCTGGCGCGTTCGCTCTTCCTCTACGGGCTCTGCAACGGCTGGATCAGACCGGGCAAACCGGTCATCGAGGCGTCGAGCGGTTCGACCGCCGTCTCGGAGGCGTACTTCGCCAAACTGATCGGCGTTCCGTTCATCGCCGTCATGCCCCGCACCACCAGCCCGGAGAAGTGCCGGCTCATCGAATTCCACGGCGGGCGCTGCCACTTCGTGGACGACTCGCGCCGGATGTACGAGGAATCGGCGCGGCTCGCCGCCGAGACCGGTGGCCATTACATGGACCAGTTCACCTACGCCGAGCGGGCCACCGACTGGCGGGGCAACAACAACATCGCGGAGTCCGTCTACCAGCAGCTGAGGCTCGAACGCTATCCCGAGCCCGCCTGGATCGTCGCCACCGCCGGCACCGGCGGCACCTCGGCGACCATCGCGCGCTATGTGCACTACATGCAGCACGACACCCGGATCTGCGTGCCCGACCCGGAGAACTCCTGCTTCTTCGACGGCTGGACCCACCACGACCCGCACGCCACCAGCGACTGCGGCTCCCGCATCGAGGGCATCGGCCGGCCCCGCATGGAGCCCAGCTTCGTCCCCGGCGCGATCGACCGGATGATGAAGGTCCCGGACGCGGCGAGCGTCGCCGCCGTGCGCGCCCTGGAACGCGCCATCGGGCGCAAGGCCGGCGGCTCCACCGGAACCGGTCTGTGGAGCGCCTTCAAACTGATCGCCGAGATGGTCGCCCGGGGCGAGCGGGGGAGCGTCGTCACCCTGATCTGCGACCCCGGCGACCGCTACCTCGACAAGTACTACTCCGACTCCTGGCTGGCCGCGCAGGGCCTCGACATCGCCCCGTACACCCGGACCATCGAGCGGTTCCTGGCCACCGGCGGCTGGCCGGAGGCGTGAACCCTCAGCCGTACCGGCCCGCCGGGCGGTCCAGCATGGCGTCGAGCACCCTGCCGAACACCCGCTTCCCGGCACCGGCCAGCACCGGGTCGGCCCAGCGCGGCAGCAGCCGTACGCTCAGCTCCTCCACCCACACCACATGGGAGCCGGCCCGGTTCGGATACACGTCGATGGACGCGCG
The DNA here is from genome assembly GCF_052542855.1 of Streptomyces sp. SAS_281. Taxonomy (NCBI): domain Bacteria; kingdom Bacillati; phylum Actinomycetota; class Actinomycetes; order Kitasatosporales; family Streptomycetaceae; genus Streptomyces; species Streptomyces sp. SAS_281. Next base: position 85,738 of record NZ_JBMNDO010000006.1, on the reverse strand, counting down.
GCCCCGTACCACCCGGCCGCGCTTCTCCAGCCGGCACATCCCCGCCCGGCTCCCGGCCGGTGGCGACCAGCGGACCACTTCCATCGGATCGTCGAACGCCAGCGGACCCACCCCGGTGCGCGCCACGAACACCGTCCCGACCCGGGTCGGCAGCCCCGTCGGCACCGTGATCGTGGTCAGCGGAACCTGCGCGGCATGCCGCTCCCAGTCCGTCACCCGGCGCCAGGACTCGGCTGCGGGCAAGGAGGTGAAACGCTCGATCCGGAACACGGCCACACCGAGATCCTAGGGCGTGGAGGCCTCGCCGCGAGCGGAGCGGAATGCCTCAGCCCTCAGCGGGCCCCTCGTCACCCGCCACCAGCAGCCCCGGCAGACGCTCCTCGATCTCCGCCCGCGCACCGGCGGGCAGCCCGGCGTCCGTGACGAGCGTGCTCACCTCGTCCAGCGAGGCGAACGAGCTGAGGCCCACCGTGCCCCACTTGGTGTGGTCGGCGACCACCACCACCCGGCGCGCCGACCGCACGAACCGGCGGTTCGTCTCCGCCTCCGCGAGATTCGGCGTGGACAGCCCCGCCTCCACCGAGATCCCGTGGACCCCGAGGAACAGCACGTCGAAGTGGAGCGCCGCGATCGCCCGGTCCGCGACCGGGCCGACCAGTGAATCGGACGGCGTACGCACCCCGCCGGTGAGGACGACGGTCGCCGCACCCGGCCGGCCGCCCGGAGCGCCGGGCCGCTGCGCCGCGTGGAACACGTCCGCGACCCGCACCGAATTCGTCACGACCGTCAGGTCCGGCACCTCCAGCAGGTGCTGGGCCAGCGCGTACGTCGTGGTGCCCCCGGACAGGGCGATCGCACTGCCGGGCACGGCCATCGCGGCGGCGGCCCGGGCGATGTCCTCCTTGGCGCTGAGCTCCAGCGTCGACTTCGCCTCGAAACCGGGCTCGTGCGTGCTCGCCTCGACCACCGGGACGGCACCGCCGTGCACCTTCTCGATCACACCCTGCCGGGCCAGCGCGTCCAGATCCCGGCGGACGGTCATGTCCGAGACGTTCAGCTTCCGGGTCAGCTCGTTGACCCGGACCCCGCCGCGCCGGCGCACCTCGTCAAGGATCAGCGCGCGCCGCTGCTCCGCGAGCAGATTCTGATTCTCGCTCAACGCCGGGCCTCGCCCTTCCGTCTGGCCGTACAGGAGTCCGTATCGACGGACTCATCCTGCCATGCGCGGTGTCGCCGGCCCCCGCCCGGGGGACATTCGTCAGTAACGGTGACCGGCCCTCAGCCGCCTTCCCCCTGCGAGAGCGAGACGCACGTGCCCCCTCCCACCCCTGCCCCGCGCAGCCCCGGTCCCGCGCTGGAATTACTGGTCCACGGCGTGGGCGGGACCACCCCCCAGGAAATGCTGGTCGACCCGCGCACGGTCCGGGTCACCGGCGACACCACCGCGGCCATCTACCGGCGCTCCACCGACATCGACGCCGAACAGCACCCCGAGAGGTACCGCGACAAGCCCATCGCCGAGGCGTACTGCTGGTCCAACCTCACCTCCGGCAACGGCTCCCGCGCGCTGTGGCTGCTGCTGCTCCCGTTCATGGTGATCAACCTCGCCCACTGGATGCGCCCCACCGCCCGGCGCCGCCCCCGCGCGATCCGGCTGTACGGCGTCCTCGTACGACTCGTCGCGCTCAGCCTCACCGTGCTCCTGACCGCCGCCGCCTGCGAGGTCGCCCTCGACCTCACCGCCTGGCAGTGCGCGGGCGTCGCCGCCTGCTCCGAGAAGCGCTCCTGGCTCGGCTTCCTCTCCGCCGAGCAGGGCGGCTGGTGGTCCCTGCCCGGCCGCCGCCTCGCACTGGCCGCGCTGGTGCCGACCGCGCTGGTCGGGCTGCTCTGGTTCCTGTCCAACCGCACCTGGAGCGCCTACGAGTCCCAGCGCCCGCTGACCGAGGCGGACCCGGACGACATGGAGGACGACGGTCCCGCGCCCGCGGCCCACCCGGTCCGCCCCGCGCTCGGACGGCCGGGATTCTGGTACGGGCGCCGCCTCGTCGCCCGGCTGCGCGCCGCCCACACCGCGGCCGGCTTCCTCACCGTCACCGCGGCCGTCACGGAGGCCGCCGCCCGCCACGACCGCGCCGTCCCGGGACCGGTCGCCCCGCTCCTCGGCCGGCTCATCGAAGGGGCCCTCGCCATCGGGCTCCTCGTCGTGATCTGGGTGGTCTGCCGCCGGGGCCGCAGCGAACGGCGCCTCGACAACCGGCTCGACCGGGCGGTCATCACCTGGCTGCCCGGCGCCGCGCTGGCCCTCCTCGTCCTCGCCGCCGTCCACGCCGCCTGGCCGCGCCCCGGCTGGACCTCGTCCGGGAGGCTTCCCGGCGACACCACGCTGTTCCGGGCGGTCACCGTCGCCGAGGGCATCCTGGTGGTCCTCCTCGCGGCGATCTCCCTCTACCTGTACCGGTGCTGCCCGGAGCCGCGCACCGTCCTGCGCGGACTCGGCGGACCGGCCGTCGCGATGCTCGCCTGTGCGCTCGGCGGCGTGATGACCGGCGGCGTCGCCCAGCGCGTCGCCGACTGGCTCGACGGACCCGGCAGCCCGGGCATGGGGCGCAGCGCGTTGATAGAGGGACCACCGGTGCTGCTCAGCTGGCAGGCGTCGGTCATCCCCGTCCTCCTCCTGCTCCTCCTGGTGCCGGGCGCCGTCCTCGGCGTACGGACCTGGCTGGCGGCCCGCAGGCTGGAACCCGTGGTCGACGCGGAGTACGGGGAGCCGTTCCCCGACCCGGCCCGGACCCAGCGGATCGCCCGCATCCGGGCCACGGCCGCGCTCACCGACTCGGCGCCCGGCATGGTGGGGATCGTCTCCGGAGCCACCCTGTTCCTGGGCGCGGGGGCGGTGGCCGGGTCCTGGGCCACCGGCGAGGTCCCCGGACTCGCGCTGGACGGCAGCGGCCCGTTCGTCGAATCGGTGGCCGAGGCGGCCCAGTCGACCGGCTCCTGGCTGATCGGCTTCGGCTTCCTCGTCTTCGTCGCCTGCGGGAGACGGGCCTACCGGGACGCGTCCGCCCGGCGCACGATCGGCATCCTCTGGGACGTCGGTACGTTCTGGCCGCGCGCCGCCCACCCCTTCGCCCCGCCCTGCTACGCGGAGCGCGCCGTGCCCGACCTGGCCTCCCGGATGTCCGGCTGGACCGGCCGCACCCGGGGCCGGCTCGTCATCTCCGGCCACTCCCAGGGCAGTGTCCTCGCGGCCGCCGCGGTCTGGCAGCTGCCCGCCCGCACCCGCTCCCGGGTCGCCCTGCTCACGTACGGATCGCCGATCGAACGGCTCTACGCCCGCTGGTTCCCGGCGTACTTCGGGGCCGGGCAGCTCCACGGGCTGCACCGCTCCGTGCACTGCTGGCGCAATCTGTGGCGGGCCACCGACCCCATCGGCGGCGAGATCCGGCTCGGCGAGGACTCCGGCCCCGAGGTCGACCGGGGCCCGCTCAAGGACCCGCTGGTCTACGGACGGACGCCCGAACACCCGCTGCCCGAGCCGGTGCTCGGCCACTCCGACTACCAGGCCGACCCCGTCTTCGCCGAGGAGCGCGCCGCCCTCCTGGAACGGCTCGCCCCCGTGCTGCCCCAGCAGGCGGAACCCGTCGGCGAGGACGTCAGGGCAGTTCCGGGAGGTCCTCCGGATACAGCAGAGTGAGGTCGTCCGTGCTCGGCTCCGCGAGCTGGGCGACCCGGCCGGCGTGCCGCTCGACCATCGACTCGAAGGTCTGGCGAGCGGTACGCCCGTTGCCGAAGGCCGCCCCCCTGGGCAGCTCCGCGAAGTACTTCAGCAGCGCCTCACCGGTGCCCGACGCCAGGTGGTACTCGTGCTCCTGGGACTGCTGCTCGACGATCCGCAGCAGCTCGGACGGCTCGTAGTCGCTGAACGTGATGGTCCGCGAGAAGCGGGACGCGACCCCGGGATTGACCGTCAGGAACCGCTCCATCTCCTGGGTGTACCCGGCGACGATGACCACCACAGCGTCCCGGTGGTCCTCCATCAGCTTCACCAGGGTGTCGATCGCCTCCCGGCCGAAGTCCCTTCCGGAGTCCTCGGGCGACAGCGCGTACGCCTCGTCCACGAACAGCACCCCGCCGCGCGCCCGGTCGAACGCCTCCTGCGTACGGATCGCCGTGGAGCCGATGTGCTCACCGACCAGGTCGACCCGGGACACCTCGACCAGATGGCCCCGCTCCAGCACCCCGAGCGCGGCCAGGATCTCGCCGTACAGCCGGGCCACCGTGGTCTTGCCGGTACCCGGGGAGCCGGTGAAGACCAGATGGCGGCGGACCGACGCGGCCTTGAGGCCCGCCTCCCGGCGCCTGCGCCCCACCTCGATCATGTCCGTGAGCGCCCGCACCTCCCGCTTGACGCTGTCCAGACCGACCAGCGCGTCGAGCTCGCCCAGGACCTCCCCCGAGGTGCGCACGGGCTCGGCGGGCGGCGCCGGTTCCACGGGGCGCGGGGCGGGGACGGTACCGAGCAGGCCGGGCGAGGTCTGCGTGGCCGTCAGGACCGGGGCCGGGGGAGTGGCGGTGCGCAGCCCGCTCTCGTCGCTCGTGCAGTCCTCCACGACCGGCCCGCTCCCCCCGCCGCCCTCCGGGCCGGTGCCCTCGGGGAACTCGTAACCGCCGCGCGCGCACCGCTCGGTGCGGCACCGGGTGAGCGTCGTCCGGCAGCCCTCCATCACATGGAAGCCGTACCCCTCGCTGCCGGTGACGCGGCAGCCGCTGAACGTCCCCCGGCCCTCGGCGGACACATAGAACCCGGCCTCGGCGGGAGAGGTCACCGTGCACCGCTCGATCACCGGGTCGGCGCCCTTGGTGACGATCACGCCCGTCTGCACGGCGTCGACGGTGCAGTTGTTCAGGGTGCCGCCGCTGCCGTGGTCGCGGAACCACGCGCCGGTCGACGCCTCCCGGATGCGGCAGTCGTCCAGCTGCGCGGTCGCCCCGTCGCTGACCGAGACGGCGGTGTTGCGGACCTGGGAGAGATCGCTGTCCACGACATCGGCGCGCGAGCCCCGGTCCAGGACGAACAGGGCGTCCGGCACGTCGTGGACCCGGCAGGAATCCAGTATCACCGTCGCCCCGTCGCTGACCCAGACTGCCGGGTAGTCGCCCGTACTGTCGTGGATCTCGCACTGGTTGGCGTCGACCCGGGTGCCGGGGTCCCACACCGAGAGCCCGTTGCGGCCGAAGCGGCGCACGGTCGAGCGGGTCAGCGTCAGCACCGCCCGCGAACGCAGATCCACCGCGTTCTCCGGGATGTCGTGGATGTCGCAGTCGGCGAGCGTCAGCACCGCGTCGGTGTCCAGCGTGACGCCGTCCGCCGAGGTGCGGTGCACCGTGCAGTCGGTGAGATGGGCGGAGGCGCGGGCCGTCACCTGGATCCCGCTGCCCTTGATCTCGTACACCTCGCAGCCCAGCGCCTCCAGGCCGCTGGCCTCGCCGGTGACGGACAGGCCCGCGCCCGAGGCGTGATGGACCCGGCAGCGCTCCAGCCGGGGGTGTCCGCCGTCGCGCACGGCGACCCCGGACTGCCCGGCCGAGACGATCTCGCACTCCTCGAACACCCCGCCCGCTCCGTCGAGCACGGCGATGCCGACGCCGGCCGGATTGTCGACGGTGCACCGGCGCACGGTGGGCCGGGCCGCGCCGCGCACCTCGACGCCCGCCGCCGAGCGGGTCACGATCCGCACGTCCGCTATCTCCGGTGCGCCGTCCTCGACGAGCACGGCCGGGGCCGCGGAGTCCTGCCCCTCCACATGGAGGTCCTGGACGACGGCGGAGGCGCGCAGCGTCAGCGGCACCCCGTCGGCGGGGGCGATGCGCACCGAGCCGACGGAGCCCTCGGGGCCGCGCAGCGTGACCGCGCGGGCGATGACCAGGTTCTCCCGGTAGGTGCCGGGCGCGACGGTGAGCACATCACCGTCCGCCGCCGCTTCGAGCGCCGCGGTGAGGGAGGCGTATTCGCCCGTGCGGCGCCGCCACCGCGATGTGCCGGTGTGCGTCACCTGGACCGTGCCCTGTGCCATGGCGCTGTCGTGCCCCCGCCTCGTGCGTGTGTGATGCCCGTGTCACCGGCCTCGCGGCAGCGACCAGCCGGGGTCCGCCTGCCGGAGAGCGACGGGCGGGCCGGTCCACCGTAGCGCGCGCGGACGCCGGGAGTTGACCCGATGCGCAGGTCCCGGAGCCTGCCGCCCGATCACGACCGTGTCTCCGTGCCGGACACCGCGCGGCCCCGGGGCCTGATCCAGCCCGGGACAGCCCTTAGCTGCCGGTGCCCGTCCTGCCCCAGTCCGGGCCGACCGCCGCCCACGCCCGGTCGATCCGTGCGTACCGGCGCCATGTCATGTGCCGGAGGATCAGGCGGCGGACGCACTCGATCAGCAGGGCGGACAGCATCGCGGCTCCGAAACCGGCGAGCGCGGCATGCGTGTGCGCCGTCGGTATGTCCATCGGCCGGAGCGTGGGGTCGCCCGCGCGGTCGGTCCAGATCCGGACCCGGGCTCCCGGCGCCGCGTTGCGCGAGGCGGTCGTCACCGTCGCCGTGCGGGCCGCGCCGTCCGGGGTGCGCCACCGGGCCACTACCTCGGTCCGCGTCAGGGCGGTGCCGGATGTCTCGGGGTCGGTGACATGACGGGCGCCGGCCACCCGCCGCACCACGACGGCCGTGGTGAGGTGACGGTCCGCCCGCTGGGCGCGCACCGACGTCTGGAGCGCCGCGTCCGTCCGGGCCCCGCACAGCCAGCCGACCGCCGGGGCCGCCAGCATCAGCATCAGGAACGCGGCCAGGGCCAGCCACGCCTCGCACCGGTCCGTCGCCCTGCGCAGCGGATTGTGCCGCCAACGCCAGACACCCGCCATCGCTCGCACAGTCCCCGCGCCCCCTTCCGCACCCGTCCCCACCCGGTACGGTGCCGTCCACACGCCGAGGCCGCGCGGTGTGGGCGGCCCACCGTGCTCAACGCGCGGCTCGCCCCCGCGAGTTCCCGGCGCCCCGGGCCGGCCGCGCGGAACGCGGAACGGCGCACGGCCCGTGTTGCCGGGCACCCCGCCCCGGGCCGTGCGCCGCCTGACGGGCGAAGGCTCTAGTAGCCCCGGCCGCCCTGGTAGGGCCGCCCGTACGGGTCCTCGTAAGGGGACTGCGCCGGGACGGGCCGGGGCGCGGCGGGGCGCATCGACTCGTAGCCCGACGTCGGCGCCGGGCGCTGCTGCTGCGGCGGGGGTGCCTGGTACATGCCGCGGCCACCGGCCGGCTGCTGCGGGATGTACGGGGCCGGTGCGTGCTGGAGCTGCGCGGGCTGCATCGGTGTGTAGCCCTGCTGCGCCGCCGGCTGGGGGTAGCCGTAGGACTGCTGGGGCTGGGAGGGGGCCGCGGGAAGCGCCGGCAGGGCCGACGGGAGCGCCGGCAGATAGCTGTTGCCGGTGTCGTAGGCGGCGGGCACTCGGATCGGTGCGATCTGAGGGGTGCCCCGCTCCGCGACGAGGGAGTCGTAGATCGGGGTGTCGGCAAACGACGGCGCGGCGTAGTAGCCGCCACCGTAGGTGGAGCGGGGGGAGGTCATGACACCTAAGTTAAGCCCACGATGTGCAGATTGGGGAGTCCCAATTTTGTGGTCATCGGATTTACCCTCGCGCTACCGGTCTGACCTGCTGAAACATCGTTGTCTTCCCAGGCCCGTACCCAGAGGAATCCCCCCTTGATTCGCCGCCGATCCATGCCTCGCATTCCGGTGCTCTTCGCGCCGGCGCTCACCGCATGCGCACCGGACTCGACCGCGCGGCCCGAATCCGGCCGCGCGGCGGTGAGTGACCCGCGACGGTGGGCAAGGGCCGCATACCCTCGACCGGCTTCCGCGGTTCGTGCGTCGCCTGCCCGATCACGGCGCTTCGATGGAAGAGGGGAGTGAACCCTCGTACGTGTCCGCCCGTCTCACCCCGTAGCGGTTCGCAGCGGTGGACCGGACCGCCGGCCGCGATCTCCGCCCCGCCACCTCGGTCGACGCCGAAACGTGGTCCGACGAACAGGGCCCCGTCGTACGCGTACGCCGGCGGACGCACTTCGCATCAGGCTCCGACATTCGCGCGTCACTCGAACTCACCTATTTCCAGAGCGCAATTCCCGTGAGCCGCCCACCGGGCGGCAATGAGGCACCCAGAGGAGAGAGGCCGGCCCCTGAGCCTCACCCCTCGTGCGCCGAAGGCGGCAAAACGGCGACTCCGGAAGGCACTTACGGTGGATGCTCCGGCGAAAGCCGCGTACACGCCGCCGGTTGACGCCAGCATTACGCCATGAACGAACACGGTGTGCGCCCCGCTTCCCGGCCGGTGCTGGTGAGGATCCCGGTGGAGCCCGTCGAGGCCGCCATCGAGGCCGACGCCTTCGACGCGGCATCGCGCAACAGACTGGCCGTCCGCGGCCCGCTGTTCGGCGTGGCGTCACGGTCCGAGGACGACGGAGACCGGTGGCAGGTTCTCGTCCCGATCACGAACAGCTGCCCCCAGCAGGCCAGGGACGATCTCCAGTCGAAGCTGTGGTTCCGGGCCAAGGACGAGGCGGAGACCGAGGCGGAGCGGCGGGCCCTGCTCGGCGCGGTCGCGCGGCTGGAGACCGGGAAGCCGTCCGAGGTCCACGTCCGCGGCACGTGCTACCGCGTGGTCCGGGCCGAGGAATACGCGGGACTGGACCCCGACGGAGGCTTCGAACTGCCGCGCCCCACCGACCCCGAGCCCGCCGCGCCCGACTGGACCCGCACCGCGGACACCCCCGGGGTCGACGCCGGACTGGTCCTGGACCCGGACGCGCCCGTGACACCCCTCCAGGCGGCGGAGATGCTGACCATGCGCTCCTTCGCGTACCAGGGGAGCAGATACCCCGGCGACGTCCTGCGTGACTCCGCGCGTGCCGTGGACACCCATCCCGATGTCCTGCTCCTGCCGGCGGCCTTCATGGTCGTGGAACGGACCGGCGACGAGCGGTGGGGTGTCGGCGGCGGCCTGCACGCCACCCCGCAGGACGCACGGCGCTCCCTGGACATCTCGCTGACCTGGCTCGGACCCCGTCAGGCGGGCACCATCCCCCTCACCGCCGGGACGGACGTGGACGCGCGCAGCGTCGTCGCCGAGGGCACCCACCCCGCGCTCGCCGAGTTGAGGGTCCTGGCCGAGGCGGCGGACCGGCTGCGCGCGGGCCGGGTCAACGAGGTCGAGGCAGGCGGCACCGCCTACCGGATCGCCCGCTCGCGGCGCCTGCTGCGCTGGGGGCCCGACGGCCCGGAGAGCCAACGGCCGTCCGACGTCACCATGGTGGAGCCGATGGCCCTCCACCCCCGCCTGGACGCGAACGGCGTCGTCCACAACGGCGAGGAGGGCACGCGGCCGGAGGACACCGCCACCTGACCCGGTGAGGAGGCGGCGGGCGCCGTGTCCACGAGCCCGGCGCCCGTACCCGCACCTCGGTGGGTCCCAGGGCGGGGCTGGCATTAGGTTGAGCCGGAAAGGTCTCGGAAGCGGACTCGTGATGGGGGCGAGCATGACCATGCAAAAGGGAACCAATGTCCCAGTGGCGGCCCAGGCCGTGCGTGTCGAACTGGGGTGGCGCACCGCCCCGGGGACACCCGATGTGGACGCCTCCGCGCTTCTCCTCCTCGGCTCGGGCAAGGTGCGCAACGACGGCGACTTCGTCTTCTACAACCAGCCGGCCCACTCCTCCGGCGCGGTGCGCCACGAGGGCAAGCGCAACGCCGGCGGCGCGGCGACCGACACCCTCGCCGTCGACCTGGCGCGGGTGGAACCGGCCATCGACCGCGTGGTGCTGGCCGCCTCGGCCGACGGCGGCACGTTCGGCCGGGTGAGCGGACTGTACGTACGCGTCCTGGACGCGTCGAACGGCGCCGAACTCGCCCGCTTCGAAAGCTCCGACGCCACCGTGGAGACGGCCTTCATCCTCGGTGAGCTCTACCGGCGGCAGGGCGCCTGGAAGTTCCGGGCGGTCGGCCAGGGCTACGGCTCCGGGCTCGAAGGGCTCGCCACGGACTTCGGCATCTCCGTGGACGAACCCCAGCAGCCGCACACGGCCCCCCAGCCCCAGCCGTCCCACCCGGCCACCCGGGTCACCGCCACCCCGCCGCCTCCGCAGTACCCGCAGCCGCAGCAGCCGACGCTCGCCGCACCCATGGCGCCCCCGATGGCCCCGCCCGTCCCCCCGGCCCCTCCGGCACCGCCCGTCACCCAGCCCGTCCGGCTGACCAAGGTGACGCTCACCAAGGAGGCGCCGTCCGTCTCGCTCACCAAGCAGGGCGGCACGTCCGGCGCCATGCGCGTCAACCTCAACTGGGAGGTGCGCAAGCAGTTCAAGGGCTGGGGCAGCAAGCTGGGCCGGGCCGTCGCCAACCACTCGGACCTCGACCTCGACCTCTGTGCCCTGTACGAGCTGACCGACGGCCGCAAGGGAGTCGTCCAGGCCCTGGGGAACGCCTTCGGCGCACTCCACCAGCCGCCCTTCATGCAGCTCGACGGCGACGACCGCACCGGTGCCGTCTCCACCGGCGAGAACCTGACGATCAACCTCGACCACAAGGCGCAGCTCCGCCGGGTCCTGATCTTCGTCACCATCTACGAGGGCGCCCGCAGCTTCGCCGACCTGCACGCCACCGTCACCCTCCAGCCCCAGCACGGCGCGCCGATCGACTTCTCGCTGGACGAGTGCACGGTCCCGTCGACCGTCTGCGCACTCGCGCTCATCACCAACACGGGGAACGACCTCACCGTGCAGCGCGAGGCCCGCTACCTGGTGCCGCAGCGCGGCGTCAGTCCGCAGCGCACCATCGACCACGCCTACGGCTGGGGCATGAACTGGACCCCGGGCCGCAAGTGACCCGGCCCGGATGCCACTGAGTCACTGATCCGGTGCGGCCTCGGGACGGGCGTACGTACGCCCCTTCCAGGCCGCACCGCGCCCCCGGTAGTGCTGCACCGCCGAATCGACGGTCATCAGCAGATACAGCAGCGCGGTGAACGGCAGCAGCGGGGCGAGCCACAGCGACTGCCGGTAGTAGGCGAGCATCGGCATGTACGTCCCCGCCATGACCGCCCACGCGAGGCCCCCGGCCCACGCAGCGACCGCGCCCCCGCCCAGCACCCCGGCGGCCAGAGTCACCGGCGGCGCGAGGTAGACGAGCGCCAGCCCGAGCACCGTGGCCAGCAGCACCAGCGGATTGTGCCGCAGCTGGGCGTACGCGCTCCGCGAGACCATCCGCCACAGATCGGCCAGGCACGGATACGGACGCACACTGTCCACCCGGTCCGCGAGCCCCAGCCAGATTCTGCCGCCCGAGCGCCGCACCACCCGGGCCAGCGACACGTCGTCGATGACCGCCTGCCGGATCGAGCCCGGCACCCCGGCCCGCACGGCCGCCGCCGTCCGCAGCAGCACACAGCCCCCCGCCGCGGCGGCCGTCCGCCCCCGCTTCCGGTTGATCCACCGGAACGGATAGAGCTGCGAGAAGAAGTAGACGAAGGCCGGCACGACGAGCCGCTCCCAGACGCTCGCCACCCGCAGCCGGGCCATCTGCGAGACCAGGTCGAAGCCGCCCGTCTCCGCCGCCGCCACCAGCTCCCGGAGGCTGTCCGGCTCGTGCGCGATGTCGGCGTCCGTGAGCAGCAGGTACTCTGGCTCCCGGGTCCGGGCCAGCGCGATCCCGTGGCGTACCGCCCAGAGCTTGCCCGTCCAGCCGGGCTCGGGCTCGCCCGGCGAGACCACGGTCACCGGCAGGCCCCCGTACCGCACGGACAGGGCACGGGCGACATCCCCCGTGCCGTCCTTGCTGCAGTCGTCCACGAGGAAGACCTCGGCGCTCCCCGGATAGTCCTGCGCCAGCAGCGACGGCAGGCTCACCGGCAGCATCGCGGCCTCGTCGCGCGCCGGCACGACGACGGCGACCGAGGGCCAGCGCTCCGGGGCCGCACGGCTCGGCAGCCGCTGGTCGGTGCGCCAGAAGAACCCCTGGCCCAGCAGCAGCCACACCCATGCGACAAGCGAACCCACGGCGATCCAGGCAACGGCGCTCATTGGCGGAAGTCTGCACCACTGAGCGGGGACCGCAAGGGCGGTCGACTATGGTGACCGGGTGAAGATCGCGCTCATGGACTCCGGAATCGGACTGCTCGCCGCCGCCGCCGCAGTACGCCGGCTGCGGCCGGACGCCGATCTGGTGCTCTCCTCGGACCCGGACAACATGCCCTGGGGCCGGGCCCCGGAGGGTGTCAAGGCCCACGCGCTCGCGGTGGCCCGGGCCGCCGCCGAGCACCGGCCCGACGCGCTGATCGTCGCCTGCAACACCGCCTCCGTGCACGCGCTGGAGCTGCTGCGCGCCGAGCTGGAACCGGGCCTGCCGGTCATCGGCACCGTCCCCGCGATCAAGCCCGCCGCCGCGGCCGGCGGCTCCGTCGCGATCTGGGCGACCCCGGCCACCACCGGCAGCCCGTACCAGCGCGGACTGATCCGCGAGTTCGCCGGGTCCGCCGCCGTGACCGAAGTGCCCTGCCCGGGCCTCGCCGACGCCGTGCAGTACGCGGACGAGGACGCCATCGACCGGGCGATCGCCGCCGCCGCCGCGCTCACCCCGCCCGACGTCCGGGCCGTCGTCCTGGGCTGCACCCACTACGAGCTCGTCGCCGAGCGCATCCGCGAGGCCGTCGGCGGCCCCGGCCGGCGCCCGGTCGCCCTGCACGGGTCCGCCGGAGCCGTCGCCGCCCAGGCGCTGCGCCGGATCGGCGCCGAACCCGCTCCGTCGGCCGAACCCTCCTCGTCCATCGCGGTCATCCTCAGCGGACGCGTCTCGGAGCTGCCGCAAGCCGCCCTGGCCTACGCGGAAGGGCGCGGACTGGCCGCCGTCGGCTCCGTCCACTGACCCACGGACGGCCGTCCCGGCGCGCTCGCGCCCGTCCCCCGACGCCCGTTCTTCAGTACGCTGCTCGGCATGAGGGAGCACCCCGGAGAACCGAAGCGCACCGGAACCGGCACCCACTCGCAGGTCTGGGTCGGCCGGGCCACCAACCGCACCCAGTGGGTCCTCGCGGCCCTGGGCGCCGCCTGCCTGGCTCTGGGCATCCAGCTCGCCGTCAGCTCCAACTGGACCTCCGGCATCGCTCCGCTGCTGATGTCGGTGATCGGCTGCGTCGCCGCCGGCCTGCTGATGCTGTTCGGCACCCTCGCCTTCGTGAACGTCGCCGTCCGCGTCGACGGCGACGCCCTGGAGGTGCGCTGCGGCCACATGGGGCTGCCGCGCCGCCGCATCCTGCTCACCCATGTGGTGGCCGCCGACTTCGCGCCCCATGTGAACCCCCGGCAGTGGGGCGGCTGGGGCTACCGCTGGCGCCCCGAGAAGGGCACGGCCGTCGTCGTGCGCCGGGGCGAGGGGCTGGTGCTGCGGCTCGGAGACGGCCGCACGTTCACCATCACGGTGGACGACGCCGAGGCGGGCGTACGGTTCATCCGGGCCCGGCTGCACCTGCCGTCCTCGGGCTTCCCGGCCGGGGCCTGATCCGGTCCTCCCCGTCCGCCCCGCCGTCCGGCCCGCAGGGCTCGCCCGCGCCGATCGGCCGCCTGGCCGACGCGAGCCCGGCCAGCAGCCCCGCCCCCGCCGTCACCGGTGTGAAGCTCAGCGCGTTGCCCACGCTCGCCAGCACGGCCAGCGCCGTGAGCGTCGCGCCCGCCGTCAGGACCACCGCCGTGGACCGGGGCGAGCGCCACAGCGCGTACAGCAGCCAGCCGAACGAGGCACCGAGCAGCACCACCCCGACGATTCCCTGCTCGGCGGCCTGCTGCCACGGCGCCGAGTGCGGTTTCCCGTCCGAGCCGAGGCTGTGCCCCACGGTCGGGCTCAGCTCGTCGAACCGGCCGGGGCCGATGCCGAGCACGGGGTGCCGGGCCGTCAGACGGGCGGCGTCCTGCCACAGCTCGACCCGGTTCCGGGTGAGCGGGCCCTCCAGCGAGACCGTGAGCCCCTCGGGCAGGACCTCCTCGGCCATGGCCCACGAGGTTCCGACGACCAGCCCGGCCACCAGCGCGAGGGCACCCAGCCCGAGCAGCCGGCGGCGCGTCAGGGCAGCGGCCAGCGAGCACACCAGCACCCCGAGCGCCGCCGCGAACCCGGCCACCGAACCCAGCGCGAGCGAGACGCCTGCGGTGCCCAGCGCCAGCAGCCGCAGGGCCGTACGCGGCACCCGCCGCCCGGCCCCCGCCGCCGCGCAGCACGCGCACCCGGCGGCGAGGACCAGCAGGGCCGCGGCGGCGCCGGTCTGCCCCGGCGCATGGTCCTCGGTGGCCGTCGCACCCGGCATGCCGTGCCGCCAGAGAAGGGCCAGGAGCAGGGCCGCCAGCGCGGCGCCGGTGGCGGTCGCGACCGGCAGCAGCGTGCCGCAGATGCGCCCGCAGGCGAAGCCCGCCGCGACGGCGAGCAGGGCGAGCAGCACCCCTTCGGGCCGGGTCTCCCGGCCCGCCGCGCTGATCAGCGACCACACCGCGCAGGCGGCGAGGATCAGCGCACCGGTGGCATCGGACGCGTTCCCCCGCTCGGACCCCCGCCGCACCGATTCAGCCATCACGTCCGCCCCCGGCCTGTGACCGTCCCGTACGCGAGGGCCGGAGCCGGCCCGTCGGCGGGGGACTGGCGCACAGGCTAACGGCCGCATCGGTCATATGGGCGGAAGATGCGGAGAAATGATGCGGTAGTCGGGATTCCGCCATCGGGACGGGGCTCCCGCGTGGCCGGGCGGTCACCGTAGACTCCGCCGGGTGAGCACCACCATCGCCCAGGTCGGCGAACCGCAGAGCCCTGCCCCCGCCCCCCGGACCGGCGGGCTGCCGAAGCGCCTCGTGCGGCCCGGGGCCGCCGTCCTCGCCGGTGTGATGCTGTACCTCAGCTTCCCGCCCCGCCCCCTGTGGTGGCTGGTTCTGCCCGGGTTCGCCCTGCTCGGCTGGGTGCTGTCCGAGCGCCGCGCCCGCGCCGCTTTCGGGCTCGGGCTGCTCGCGGGGCTCGGGTTCATGCTGCCCCTGCTGCACTGGACCGGCGAGGAGGTCGGCCCGGTCCCGTGGCTGGCCCTCGCCGCCGCCGAGGCGCTGTTCGTCGCGGTCGGCTGCATCGGCATCTCCGCCGTCTCCCGGCTCCCCGGCGGACCGCTGTGGGCGGCCGCGGTCTGGACGCTGGACGAGGCGGTCCGCGCGCGGGTGCCCTTCGGCGGCTTCCCCTGGGGCAAGATCGCCTTCGGCCAGGCGGACGGCGTCTTCCTGCCGCTCGCCGCGCTCGGCGGCACCCCGCTGCTCTCCTTCGCCGTGGTGCTCTGCGGCTTCGGCCTCTTCGAGGCGGTCCGCCGCTTCGCCCGCTACCGGTCCGCCGGTGAGCTCCGCCGCGGGGCCGCCGTCGTGGCGGCGGCGACCGTCCTCGTCCCCGTGGCCGCGGCCTTCGCCGCGCTGCCGCTCGTGGACGACTCGGCCGAGGACGGCACCGCGACCGTCGCCGCGATCCAGGGCAACGTGCCCCGCCTCGGCCTCGACTTCAACTCCCAGCGCCGCGCGGTCCTGGACAACCACGCCAAGCGTACGGAGCAGCTGGCCCGGGACGTGAAGGCCGGCAAGGTCCCGCAGCCGGACTTCGTCCTGTGGCCGGAGAACTCCTCCGACCTCGACCCCTACCGCAACCCGGACGCGCGGATCGTCATCGACGACGCCGTCAAGGCGATCGGGGCGCCGACCGTCATCGGCGCGGTGATCGAGCCCGACTCGGGCCCGCTGCGCAACACCCTCATTCAGTGGCAGCCGGACAAGGGCCCCGTCGCCACGTACGACAAGCGGCACATCCAGCCGTTCGGCGAGTACATGCCGATGCGCTCGTTCGTCCGCATCTTCAGCTCGGACGTCGACCGGGTGCGGCGCGACTTCGGCCCCGGCAAGAAGGTCGGCGTCTTCGACCTCGCGGGCACCTACACCGGGCTCGTCACCTGCTACGAGGCCGCGTTCGACGACGCCGTACGCGACACGGTCGAGCACGGAGCCCAGCTGATCGCCGTCCCCAGCAACAACGCCACCTTCGGCCGCAGCGAGATGACCTACCAGCAGCTCGCCATGTCCCGGGTGCGCGCCGTCGAGCACAGCCGGGCCGTCGTCGTCCCCGTCACCAGCGGCGTCAGCGCGATCATCCGCCCGGACGGCACGGTGGCCGAGAAGACGAAGATGTTCACCCCGGACGCCCTGGTCGACGAGGTGCCGCTGCGCTCCTCACTGACCCCCGCGACCCGGATGGGACCGCTGCCCGAGGGTGTCCTGATCCTGCTCGCGCTCGGCGCGCTGGGCTGGGCGGGCGCCCTGGCGGTGCGCGCCCGACGCCTCCGCTGAACGGGTGGCACGCCACGTAGGGTCGGCACATGGCCATTCCTGACTTCATCCGCGAGATCCGTGCCACCGCCGGGCAGCAGCTGCTCCTGCTGCCCGGCGTCACCGCCGTCGTCTTCGACGACGAGGGCAGAGTGCTCCTCGGCCGGCGCGCCGACACCGGCGAGTGGTCCGTGATCGGCGGCATCTCCGAGCCGGGCGAACAGCCCGCGACGACGGCGGAGCGCGAGGTGTACGAGGAGACCGCCGTGCGCTGCGTGGCGGAGCGGGTCGTCCTCACCCAGGCGCTGCCGCCCATCCAGTACGAGAACGGCGACCGCTGCCAGTTCCTCGACATCACCTTCCGCTGCCGCGCCACCGGCGGCACGGCCCGGGTCAACGACGACGAGTCGCTGGAGGTGGGCTGGTTCCCCGTGGACGCGCTGCCCGACCTGGCCGAGTTCGCGCTGCTGCGGATCAAGCAGGCGCTGAGCGACGGGCCCACCTGGTTCGAGTCCACCGCTCCGCAGCAGTAGACACGATGCGGGAGCCGGACGGACCGCCCGGCTCCCGCGCTTCCGGACTCCGGATCAGACGGTGTGCGCGGCGTCCCGGGGCGCCCCGGCCTCCGACCCGGACGTGGGCCCGGGCCCGACCTCGGCGAGGTCCCGGTGGCGGGTCTCCTTGGCGCAGACCAGGGCCAGCACCGTGAGGAGCGCGGCGGCGATCACGTACAGGGCGATGGGCGTCGAACTGTCGTAGTCGGCGAGCAGGGCCGTGGCGATGAGGGGCGCGGGCGCGCCCGCCGCGACGGACGAGAACTGCGCGCCGATCGACGCGCCCGAGTAGCGCATCCGGGTCGCGAACAGCTCCGAGAAGAACGCGGCCTGCGGCGCGTACATCGCCCCGTGGAAGAACAGCCCGACCGTGACGGCCAGCAGCAGGTTCCCGAAGCTCCGGGTGTCGATCAGCGCGAAGAACGGGAACATCCACAGCCCCACGCCGACCGCGCCCACCAGATAGACGGGCTTGCGCCCGACCCGGTCGGAGAGCGCGCCCCACAGCGGGATCACGGCGAAGTGGAAGGCCGACGCGATGAGCACCGCGTTGAGCGCCGTCTGCTTGCTCAGGTCCGCCGCGGTCGTCGCGTAGACGAGGATGAACGCGGTGATCACGTAGTAGCTGATGTTCTCCGCCATCCGCGCCCCCATGGCGACCAGCACGTCGCGCCAGTGGTGCCGCAGCACGGCCACGACCGGCATCTTCTCCGCGGCCCCCGAAGCGGCCTTCCGCTCGTCGGCGCGGGCCAGGGCCTCCTTGAACAGAGGTGACTCGTCGACAGAGAGACGTATCCACAGACCGATGATCACGAGCACACCGGACAGCAGGAACGGGACGCGCCATCCCCACGACTCGAACGCGGCGTCCGAGGTCAGCGCGGTCAGCGCCGACAGCACCCCGGTGGCCAGCAGCTGACCGGCCGGCGCACCGGTCTGCGGCCACGACGCCCAGAACCCGCGCCGCCGCGCGTCCCCGTGCTCCGACACCAGCAGCACGGCCCCGCCCCACTCACCGCCGAGCGCGAACCCCTGCACCAGCCGGAGCAGGGTGAGCAGCACGGGCGCCGCCACGCCGACGGTCGCGTGCGTCGGCAGCAGCCCGATCGCGAAGGTCGCCCCGCCCATCATCAGCAGACTCAGCACCAGCAGTTTCTTGCGCCCGAGCCGGTCGCCGTAGTGGCCGAACACCAGCGCCCCGATGGGCCGCGCCGCGAAGCCGACCGCGTAGGTCAGGAAGGACAGCAGCGTTCCGACGAGCGGTTCGGAGTCCGGGAAGAACAGTTTGTTGAAGACCAGTGCGGCCGCCGACCCGTACAGGAAGAAGTCGTACCACTCGATGGTGGTGCCGATGAGGCTGGCGGCGACGATGCGGCGGAGGTTGGAGGCGGGCGGGGGAGCGGATGCCGGTTCGGCCATGGGTACCACTTCCGGACAGTTGGCGGGGACGATTCCGTGTCGCCATACCGTAGGAAGGTGCAGGTCAGGGGCGTATGTGGTGGGACACCATAGTTGGTGTGGCAGGTGTGCGGGCCGCCGCTACGGGGTCCTGCTCGGGGGCTGAATCCGTCGGGTCGGGCGGGCCTGGACGGGGCTGCCCGAGTTGCACGTTTCGCCATAGTTCAGTGGGGCGGTGCTGACTCCCGTGCTGACTAAAAGCACACGTCATCACCCGTGCTCACCCCTCCCGTGCTGACTTGGTGCTGACTACGCTGTGTTGTGATCGGGCAATTGAGACTAAAGGGGCTGTCCTGCAAGTGCGGCTGGGAGATCCGGCCTCTGCTCGCCGACCGTCTCGTAACACGATCTTGTGACCCCACCTCAGGAGCACGTCAATACATTGCGCAGGGGCACCGCCGGCCGCCACGGTTCGGTAGGTGCGGCCGCGGCCGGCAGGTGCTCTTCTTCCGCACCGATCACTGGATCAGTTCGATGTGCGGATGGTCGGGGGATACCGGGCAGGTGTGCAGTTGCAGGTTGGAGCCGCGTGCGATGTCGAGCCCGGTGGGCTCCTGTGCTGTAGGCAGAGGGGGAGACGGCGTGAGGTTCGCCCGGTCCTCTTCAGGGGCCCAGCCCTGGGTGCCCGCATTCCATTCGGAGCCGGCGATGGTGAGCAGCGGGTCGGCTTCGGTTCCGCATTCCGGGCAGCGGCGGGGCATGGGGTCGGTGAGCCCCCAGCGGGTCCAACCGCCGATCTTCCAGCCGGGGGCGACGGACAGTTCGCTCGTGTAGAACTCGTCCGGAGCGGCCGAGTAGGCACTGTCCACCGCCGCTCCGGACGCCTGCCATCGGGACCAGTCGCGCAGTTCCTCCGACAGTTCCTTGCTCAGTTCCAGAGGGTGGGGGTATTCGGTGATCTCCTCCGGTGCGAGCAGACAGGGCTCCGGCAGGTAGCCGCGGAACTGCATCGCGGGCGGCTCGGGCGGTGCGTCGAGTACGTCGGTGATCTCGGCGGCGGAGCGCCAGCGCAGCACGGTCGTGGGGTTCGCCGGGTGGTCGAAGGGACACCAGAGGACCTGGAGCAGATCGGCCTCGGACTGCCCGGGCGGGCGCAGGCGGGGGATGTCGCGTACATACAGCTGGGCCAAGGGGAGCAGGGCGACGGGCCCTTCGGGCCACGGGCGTCCAGCCTTGATCCGCTTCGCGGTCACTGCTTCCTGGGGCGTGTACCGGGCGGCCAGGGGGAGGTTGGGGTCGCTGCACGGCCGCTCGGTCAGTTCCGCCCGGATACGCCGCTCCCACCGGATGTCGTCCGGTGAGAGGGCCGGGTTCCTGCCGTCCCACACGTGTGGCCCCGGGCAGTGGGGCCAGGGCTCGGGGGCGGGCCACAGGAGTGGTCCGCCGACGGAGCTGTCGCGCGGGGCCGGCGCCCCAGGCCGCGGGTGCAGCCGGGTCGCCGTGCGCGCCAGCGGAGCAAGTCGAGGGAAGAGCGCGGTCACGTCGAGCGGCCGCGGCGGTGTGGTGATGCTCATGCTTGCTCCGATAGCGCGAACTGACCTGAGTCAGTTCCCGAGGTTAGAACTCCCGGTATTTGCCGGGGTGTTGGGGATGTACTCGTCATCGAACGCCGGATGCGACCATCCGTTCGCACGCGCCAGCGTACCGGTCATCTTCACGCCCACGGGGATCGTGCTGTCGGCGCTCTCGTAGACGGGCGTCACCTCGTAGAAGATCGAGTCGTTCGGGCCGAAATCGTCAGATTTCAGCTCGTTGACCACTTCGATCTCATGCGTCCGCATGCTCGGTGTCCCCGTGTTCATCCCCACCTGCCAGCAGGGGGGGGTGAGGTTGGTCAGCCCACCGTCTTTGACTTGACCGGTGCCGCCGAACGTATTGGCGATCAGGTGGCATCGGGCGAGTCCGGCCGTCGGTACGCCGGGGAGTGCGGCGAAGTCCTTGGCATCCTGCCACCCGGTGATGTCCCCGTTGGCTGCGTCGCTGCCCTCGACGTACGGTTTGCCCAGGCAGGCCTGCGCGACGGCCGCCCGCTCGCCGGCCGGGCTCGACAAGTCCTTCTTTCCCGACGACCCCGTTTTCTCCGACGGCCGGTGGGCAAGCCGCGATCGAGATGGCCCACGGCGGACTTCAGTCGTCGAGGGCTGTGGTGAGGCGGTCGAGGATGTGCCGGATGCCGGGGCGCCGACCGGTTCCCGAGCGGTGGAGGGCGTGGACGCTCCGGTGGACCGGCACGCGCAGCGTGTGGATGCTGAGGTCGGGTCCGGGGGCCGGCAACGCCATGCGGGGGATGAGGGCGATCCCTGCGCGGCGGGCGACGAGCGCGGTCAGAACGGCGAAGTCGCCCGCCACCGCCACGGCTCGCGGGACGAATCCGGCGGCGCCGCAGGCGCGTTGGGTCATTTCGTGGCAGGTGGTATCGGGGCCGGGAAGCAGCCACGGGGCGTCGGCGAACCGGCGCAGGTCCGCCTGCGCACCGGGAGCGAGGCGGTGGTCGGCGGCGTCGTCGGGGTGCAGGACGAGATACACGGGTTCGTCGAAGAGGGCTGTGTGCTCGCAGCCCGCGGGGACCGGGCGGGGAAGCAGGCTGTAAGAGTGGGTGACCGCGATGTCGACCTCGCGGCGGCAGAGAGCGGCCTCCGCTGCCGGGGGCTCGTGTTCGACCAGGACTACGGCGGGCTCCTCCGGGCCGGGTGCCGTGCCGGGCGCGGGCCAGAGGCCGGGGATGATCGTGCGGGCGGCGGAAGCGAACGCCGCGATGCGGACCGTGCCGCGCTCGCCCTGCCGCAGTGACGCGAGATCCGACTCGGCGGCGGCGAGGTTGCCGAGGAGGACATGTGTGTGATCCACGAGGCGTTGCCCCGCGCCGGTGAGGTGAAGGGTACGGCCCCGCTTCTCCAGGAGTTGCACCCCCGCTTCTTTCTCCAGCACAGCCAGTTGCTGGGACACGGCCGGGCCGGTGAGGTGCAGGGCCCGGGCTGCGGCGGCGACCGTGCCGTGCGAGGCGAACTCGGCCAGCACACGGAGTCGGCGGACATCCAACAAGAAAGAGTTCCTATCTGATAAGCAAGAAAAAGATAAATAGACCTAAGGCATGCTACCCGGCAGAGTCAACAGGGTGAAGCTCAACAAGACCCTGCTCGCCCTCGCTGCCACCGTGCTGCTGTGGGCCACCGCCTACCCCGCGATCCGGGTGGCACTAGAGGGCTACGGACCCGCCCAGCTGTCCTTCCTCCGCCTCGCCGTCGCCTCCCTCGCCCTCGCGGCCGTCGCCCCGTCGCTGGGAGTGCGCCGCCCCGCGCGCGCCGATCTCTGGCGCATCGCCGTCGCCGGCGGTGCCGGGATGAGCGCCTACCAGCTGCTGTTGAACTGGGGAGAGGTTCATGTACCTGCGGGCACCGCCAGCCTGATCGTGGCCGCCGTCCCCGCGATGAGCGCCGTCCTCGCGGCCGGCTTCCTGGGCGAACGGCTCACCCCGGCCAAGGCCGGCGGGTCACTCGTCGCCCTCTCCGGCGCCGCCCTCATCGCCCTGTCCGGCAAGGAGAGCACATACACGGCGGCGGCGTGGGCCGTCCTCGCTGCCGCGTGCGGCCAGGCCGTCTACCACCTGACGATCAAGCCCCTGCTGCGCCGTTACACCGGGCTCGAAGTCGCCGCCTACGCGATGTGGGCCGGAACCGCTCTTCTCGTCCCCCTCGCTCCCAGTACCGTCCGGGCCGCGCTCGACGCCCCGGCCGGTGCGACCGCGGCGGTCGCCTTCCTCGGCCTTCTGCCCTCGGCCGCCGGGTTCGTCATCTGGGGCTACGCCGTCGCCCGGCTCAGCGTCACCGCCGCCACCGCCGCGCTCTACCTCGTCCCCGCAGTCACACTCGCCGTCTCTTACCTCTGGCTCGGCGAGCAGCCGCAGCCCCTCGCGGTTCTCGGCGGACTCATCACCATCGCCGGCCTCGCCCTTCTCAACAAGCGCCACAGGCGCACCAGGCACGCCAGCAGTACAGGTACGGGACGAGCAGGCGGGCCGGTCGGCCGTGTTCCGGCGAGAGGGCGAAGCCGTCGTAGGCGTTGACTACCCATGCCTTGCCGCCGGTGACGTCGTGAAGCGGCAGTCTGGTGGTGTAGCCGTCGTAGGACTCGGCGACGAGGTAGTCGGCGGCGGTGTCCACGCCGTCGGGGAGGGTGTCCAGGGACATGCCACGCCAGCGCGTGTGGAATTTCGATCACCGGGTGACGCAGTGGATGTCGACCGTGGGCTCCTGCTGCGGCAGTGCCATCATCTCGTCCCAGATCCAGGACCGGTCTGCCGCCCGTCTCGTCGGTGACCGTGAAGGTCCAGTCGACGGTCGACGGGTGCGGGGCGGGGCCGGACAACACCGGAAAGGACTCGGGGGGTACTGGGCGCCACCGTCCGGACAGCCCGGCCGCGGAGGGCGACGACGAACCCCTGCCGTAGGGCGCCAAGTGTCGGCGTACGGGTTGACGTGCACAAGCGTGTACGGGGAAACGTGCACAGCTCCAACGGTCTCGCGCCGGGGGGAACCTCGGATTGCGACCGTGGTGGACAGCGAGCGGTCAGCGGCAGATCAGGCTTGCGTCCAACAGGAGGCCGTCGACGTCAAGGTGTGCTCACCGGACTACCTCCGCGACTGCTGGCGGTACCGGCCGGGGGCCAAGCCGTACTCTCGTTTGAACGCTTTGGCGAAGGCGAATTCGGAGGTGTATCCGGTGCGCTGCGCGACGGTCTGTACCGGCTTGTCGCTGTCGCGCAGCAGTCGCGCCGCCAGCGTCATCCGCCACCAGGTCAGGTAGCCCAGCGGCGGTTTTCCGACCAGCGAGGTGAACCGGCGGGAGAAGGCCGCCCGCGACAGTCCGGCTTTCGCGCCCAGCGCTTCGACCGTCCACTGCCCGGCGGGTTCCTGGTGGATATGGCGCAGCGCTTCGGTGATGGCTGGATCGCGCAGCGTCGCGGCCCATCCGGTGGCCGGGCCGTCGTCGGTCTGCTCGTCGAGCCAGGCCCGCAGGATGTACAGCAGCATGATGTCCAGAAGGGCCGATACGACCGCTTCGGTTCCGTGGTCGGGGTTGGCGATCTCGTCGCCGAGCAGGTTGACGGCAGCATGGAGCGGCGTGCGGTGGCCGAGACGTGCCGGAAGGTGGATAACCTCGGGCAGTTCCTCGAACAGCGGATGCGGCCGGGTCTGGTCGAGCGTGTACGCGCCGCACAGCAGGACCGTCGTGGCCCCTTTGCCGTCCTCGGCGCTGGGCGCTATCTCCCGCAGGGACGCCGAGTGTGCGCCGGTCAGGGACGTCGACGGACTGTCGGCCAGAGCGTGCCCGCAGCCGTGCGGAAGACACACCACATCGCCCACGCTCAGGGCGATCGCGGCGCCCGTCGGCGGGATCAGCCAGCATGTCCCTTCCAGCACCACGTGGAAGCCGGTCCCGGAGAACGGCTCGGCCCGCACTCCCCACGGAGCGTGCTTGCGGATTTCAGTGGAGTGCGGGCGCCCCATACGCATGACGCCGATCGCATCGCTGAGCACATCCATCGTCAGATCGTATCGCGAGGCCGCTACACGCAAGACGTCCAGATATGAAACGGAGACGGTGAGCCATGGAGAGCGGCACCTGACCTCCATACGCTGAGTGCGCCAGACAGATTGACCGATCGGTCTACCAGAAGGGCAGCACATGAGCCTGTACACCGCCGTCGCGACCGCGACCGGCCGCGACGGCCGCGCCGTCAGTTCGGACAGCAAGTTGGACGTCGAGCTGGCCCTCCAGAAAGAGTTGGGCGGGACCGGAGAAGGCACCAACCCCGAGCAGCTCTTCGCGGCGGGCTACGCGGCCTGTTTCGCCACCTCCATGCAGCTGGTGGCGCAGAAGAAGGGGATCGACGTCTCGGGCATGTCGGTCACCGCCGAAGTCGGCCTCGTCCCCAACGGGCAGGGCGGCTACCAGCTCGAAGTCGGCCTGCGGACGAAGCTGCCGGACAGCCTGCCCCGAGAAGTCGGTCGCGCGCTCATCGAGGCCACCCACCAGGTTTGCCCGTACTCCAACGCCACGCGCGGCAACATCCCGGTCGAGCTGCTCGCCGAGTAACCGCCGCCCTCTGAGCGCCACCTGGACCGCAACCGCCAGTTGCGCGCGATCCAGGTGGCGTCGTCCTACCCGCCTGCCCCACGGCGCGGGCCGACGCCTATTGGTCTTGAGACCAGCTCATTTCGCACCGAGACCCCTGTGTACGTCCGGGCGTACCTGACTGTGCACGCGTGCCGGTGTCACGCCCCCGTCGCCGGGCCGTTGGTGCCGGAGCCAAGCACAAGCTGGTTTGTGTCAACCTCCGAGGTCGTCGACCATCTCTGTGCGAGCGTGCAGCCCCGACCATTGACGGCACCGAGGTCCGGGTGCGTGGTCCGGCCGTTGGGCGCAAGGACCGGGAGGATTTCATCTCCGGCAAGAACAAGCAGAACGCCGTCAGGTTCATGGTCGTTACGGACGCCGCAGGGAGGCTGCTTCTGCAGCCCGGCCGAGCCGGCCGGCCGTGCGGACATCGCGCACGCCCTGAGCGTTCGTTGGCATGCTCGCGTGCAGATCTGCGGTCTGAGTGCGCGAGCTCGTCCCCACCCCACAGCCGGCACGGGATTTCGTGGTGCTGGGTTGGTGCTGACTTCTGAGCGTCAAGGACCCGAACACGGCAGGTCGTAGCGCTGACCGGATGAGTTGTCGTACCACTCGATGGTGGTGCCGATGAGGCTGGCGGCGGCGATGCGCCGGAGGTGCGAGCGGGGCGGGGGAGTGGATGCTGCGTCGGCCATGGGTACCGCTTCCGGACGGTCGGCGGGGACGGGGACGTGTCGCCGTACCGTAGGAAGGTCCAGGTCAGGGGCGTATGTGGCGGGACACCACCCTTCGGCACGGGGGTGTGCGCGGGGCACCATGGAGCCGCGGCACCCACAGCCGGATGGCACGGCCGGGGGTGTGCGACGATCGCAGGCATGACACCCCCCGCGGCCCCGCTGCCGCCCGGCGCTTCCCCCGAAGGTGTGAACGGCGCCCCGGCCATGGCCGTGCTCGCGGCGCTGCTGGACCGCTCGGTGCTGCAGATCGCCGAGGCCGCGGCGGATGCCCGCTGGTACGACCGCGAAACGATCCGGGCGGCCTCCGACGTATGGGACAACAACCTCTTCCCGCTCTTCAGGGCCGCGCACTCGGCCCATCCGCGCAAGCGCGAACGGCGGGCGCTGGCCGCACTGAAGTGGATGGCCGGGATCAGTGAGCGCCGCCGCCGGTGGATGACGGAGCAGGCCGCGGTCGCCGGGTACGACATCGGCCCGCTGCTCTCCCAGATCGAGCCGTACGTCCCGGGCCGGGACCATCGCGGGCACGTCATGGCGCCGCTGCCCCGGGCGCTGACTGTCACGCGCGTCGAGGAACTGCTGCCCGACTACGACCTGGCGGCGGCCGAGGTCAGCCATCTGCGGGTGGAACGCGCCGGTGCGGACCTGACCGCACTGCTCCAACTGGCCGTTCCCCGCAGATTCGCCGTCGAGGAGGGCGGAGCCGTGGGCCCCGCCCTCCTGAACCTCGCGCTGGACCGCGTCACCGAGGCGGCCTTCGACCTGTCGGACACGCGGGGAGCGGTCCTGGACCCCCGGGCCGACGGGATCGCCGTATCCGTGGGGGCGGCCGGCCGCCTCCGCGCGGAAGCCGCCGAGTACTGGTGCGACGA
Organism: Streptomyces sp. SAS_281; assembly: GCF_052542855.1. Classification (NCBI taxonomy): domain Bacteria; kingdom Bacillati; phylum Actinomycetota; class Actinomycetes; order Kitasatosporales; family Streptomycetaceae; genus Streptomyces; species Streptomyces sp. SAS_281. The sequence continues at coordinate 59,586 of NZ_JBMNDO010000006.1, read as the reverse complement.
CCGTTCCTGGCACCGCTCCGCCGCCGGCCGGCGCGCCGACGCGGTGACTCCGCCCCGCGACCGCCGTTCGGCGCGGCCCGGTCCACCGCCCGACGACGGGAAGCTGGGGGCCGACGCGCATGCCGCCGCGGTGCTGCTGCGGCACGTCATGTGGGAGATCCGCACGGTGCGGTATCCCGGCGAAGCCGATCGGGTCCCCGTGCGCGCTCTGTGCCGGGCCGTCGAGGGGGCGGGGACCGCGGTCCTCGCCGCCGGCTCCGCCCCGCGCGCGGACCGGGAGGCGGCCTTCCGGGACCTGATCCGTTTCTGGGCCGACCGGGGCGGCCCGGGCCTCGCCCGCTCGCTCGCCGGCATCCTCAGGTCGAGCGCGGGCCGCGACGACCTCATCGAGGCCGACGAGGGCCCCGTACGAGCGCCCTCCCCGCTCGACGGGACGCCCCGGCTCCCGGAGCCGCCGCGCAGCGCCGCGCTCGTCATGGCAGCCTGGACGGCCGCCCGCGCCACCGGGCATCCCGCCGAGGCCCAGCTCCAACTGGCCCTCCCGGACCGGCCCGGTGCGCCGTGGCGCCTGCGCTGCCTCAGCTGCACTGCGCCCCACGGCTTCCGCCTCGCCGACGCCGCGTTCCAGGGCCCCGGTGCGCTCGCCCGTACGGGGAAGGCCACCGGTCCCAGCAGCCTCGGTCTGCACCGGGGCGCGCTGTACGTCGCCACGGAAGAGGGCTGGAGCGCGTCGGTCGGCTGACGGCGGGAGCGGCCCCGTACTCCTCGTCGGTGACCGGGGTCATCCAGTGCACGGCGTCGTGGCCGGCGTCCGCCTCGTCGAGGGCCAGGTGCACCACGAGGCGGGCCGGGGCCGCGCCGTGCCAAGCGTTCCTCGTCGGCCTCGAAGAGGACGCGGTCGCCCGGCCGGATGACTTCGACGGGTCCGCCGAGGCGCCGGTACAGAGCGACGCCTTCGGTGACGGAGACGGTCCGGCTCAGCGGGTGGCGATGCCAGTAGGTGCGGGCTCCGGACAGGGAGTGGCTGCCGCCCCCGGTCTCACGCTCACCGTTTACACGGCCGCACCCGGCTCGGCCCCCGAGCAGGCACTGCGTCTGCTCGCGTCGTGGAACGCCACCGGGCCCCGGCAACCGACACGGCGATCACCGGTCGGCTGACGGCGCGGGCCGCCGGCGCCGTCAGCCGGCCGCCGCGGAAGGGCTGTTCACCAGGCCGTCGCTCACCGGCCGCCGGGTGCCCGCGCCGTGCATGAAGACCGACGTGACGGCGGCGGCAGCGGGCTCCACGCCCAGCTTGGCGTGCAACGCCTGGCTCAACGCTCCTTGCAGGAGTGCGCTGTAGAGGTCGAGCAGCGTGTCGGGGCCGAGGTCCGTGCGCCAAGTGCCGTCGGCCGATCCGCGGACGAACAGCGCGGTGAGGGGCGCCATGAGCCGGCGGGTGGTCTCGTCGGCCACGGCGGGCTTGCCGTGGATGCGCATCAGGGCCTGGTACTTGGCGGCCTGGCCCATCGCGATCCGGCTCACCCGCGCCACCCCCTCGGGCACGGCGACGCGGTCCAGACGGGCGTCCGCCAGCTTGCCGATCAGTTCGGCGCACGCTTCCTGGGACAGGGCGTCCAGCAGGGTCTCGCGGCTGGGGAAGTGGCGGTACAGAGTGGTGCGGCCCACGCCGGCTGCCGCCGCGACGTCTGCCATGCTGACGCTCTCGCCCCGCCGGGCGAGCAGCATCGCTGCGGCGTCGAGGATCGCGACCGCCACGCGGTCGCGCAGGTGCACGTTTCTTGTCATCAATCAAAACGATACTGGCCCACAGGCGCTGGTACATTCATGTTCCACAACGGATCGCATGAATCCCGCCCGGTGAGCCGTCCGTCGTGGACCGCGCCTCGGTGGATCTCTGACCGCCCCGTGGAAGGGCGGATTCCGTATCCATGCCCGCCGGAGCGCACACCGTTGCCACCAGCCGGAGGTCACGGGGGGTGGACAGATCACGCGGGCCCTGGGCGGCCCCGCATCTTCTCCGAAAGGTGAGTAATGACCACGTCGCAAAAAATCGAGTCGAGCCCTCCCGGGGGAGGGGGCACCTCCAGCGACAAGCTGGACAGCAAGGTCCTCCTCGTGGCCGGAGTGGTCGTGCTCGGCGGGATCATGTCGATCCTGGACATCACCGTGGTCTCGGTCGGACTGCAGACCTTCCAGAAGGAGTTCCACGCGACCTCGGCCCAGGTCGCCTGGACCATGACCGGCTACACGCTGGCACTGGCGAGCGTCATCCCCCTCACCGGCTGGGCCGCCGACAGGTTCGGGACGAAACGTCTCTATCTGCTCGCGGTCGCGTTGTTCGCGGCCGGTTCGGCGCTGTGCGCCGCCGCCAACTCCTTGGAGATGCTGGTCGCGTTCCGGGTGATCCAGGGCCTGGGCGGCGGCATGCTGATGCCGCTCGGCATGACCATTCTGACGCGCGCGGCCGGCCCCGAGCGGGTCGGCCGGGTGATGGCCGTACTCGGCATTCCCATGCTCCTCGGACCCATCTTCGGCCCGATCCTGGGCGGTTGGCTGATCGACGTCGCCACCTGGCACTGGATCTTCCTGATCAACCTGCCGATCGGCGCGATCGCGCTCGTGTACGCGGCGCTCGTGCTGCCCAAGGACAACGTGGAGCCGTCCGAGACCTTCGACTGGGTGGGCGTGCTGCTGCTCTCGCCCGGCCTGGCGTCGTTCCTCTACGGCGTCTCCTCCATCCCGGAGACCGGCACCGTCTGGGCCACCAAGGTCCTCGTACCCGCGATCATCGGTCTGGTGCTCGTCGCCGCGTTCGTGCCCTGGGCGCTGCGGCCCGCCAACATCCACCCGCTGATCGATCTGCGGCTCTTCCAGAACCGCGACCTGAGCGTCGCCGTGATCGCCATGTCGCTGTTCGCCATGGCGTTCTTCGGTGCCAGCCTGCTGTTCCCGCTCTACTTCCAGCAGGTGCGCGGGGAGTCGGCGCTCGACTCGGGTCTCCTGCTCGCCCCGCAGGGCATCGGCGCGATGATCACCATGCCGATAGCCGGCATGCTCGCCGACCGCATCGGCCCCGGCAAGATCGTCATGACCGGCATCGCGGTCATCACCGTCGGCATGGGCATGTTCACGCAGCTCGCCGCCGACACGTCCTACGCGTACATCATCACGGCGCTCTTCATCATGGGCCTCGGCATGGGTGCCTCCATGATGCCGATCATGGCGTCGGCGCTGGCCACCCTGAGGGAGCACACGGTCGCCCGTGGCTCGACCCTGATGAACATCGTCCAGCAGGTCGCCGCCTCCATCGGCACCGCCCTGTTCTCGGTACTCCTCACCAACGGCCTGAAGGACATCACCGCGAGGACCCCCGGCGGCATCAAGGACCAGATGGGCGACGCGTTCGCCTCGGTGTTCCTGGTGGCGGCCGTCCTCATCGCCGTGTGCCTGATTCCGGCTCTGCTGCTGCCGCGCAGGAAGGTCAAGGCGGCGGACCCGACCGTGATGGTCGGCCACTGAGCGGACGGCATCGCCCGGCGGCGTTCTCGTGCCACCGGGGCGATCCGCCCACGACGGTCGCTTGACCGTGCCGGGGCGGGGTAGCGAAGGTGCATGGTCACTGAGAACACACCCGCCACCGGATACGTACAGCCCGAGGTCGACGTACCGGGGCTGACCCGGGTGCTCGACGGGGACTACGCCGGTATCCGCGATCTCGTCCGGAGCAACCTGGTGGCGTACGCCTCCGTACTGGAGGAGGCCGAGGAGCTCGGCTTGGAGGCGTATCGCGAGCGGGTGCGGGAGATCGTGGTGGAGATGGCCGCCACCGGGCAGACGGGGATGGGCTTTCCGGAGGAGTACGGCGGGGGCGGTGACGTCGGGGCGTCCATCGCGGCGTTCGAGACGCTCGCCTTCGGCGACCTGTCCGTGCTGGTGAAGGTGGGGGTGCAGTTCGGGCTCTTCGGCGGGGCGATCCTGCAGCTGGGCACCGAGCGTCACCACCGGGCCCATCTGCCGGACCTGATCACCGGGCGCCTGATGGGGTGCTTCGCGATGACCGAGACCGGGCACGGCTCCGACGTGCAGTCGCTCGGGACGGTGGCGCGGTACGACCCCGGTTCCCAGGAGTTCGTCCTGACCACCCCGGACGACGGGGCGTGCAAGGACTACATCGGCAATGCCGCCCGCCACGCGGAGCTCGCCGTCGTCTTCGCCCAGTTGGAGGTCGGCGGAAAGGCCGAGGGGGTGCACGCGTTCGTCGTACGGGTCCGGCAGGACGGCGAGGTGGTGCCCGGCGTCCGGATCGAGGACGACGGGCGCAAGATGGGCCTCAACGGCGTCGACAACGGCCGCATCCGGTTCGACGGGGTGCGGGTGGAGCGCGAGGCGCTGCTCAACAGGTTCGCCGACGTCACCGCCGAGGGCGTCTACGAGAGCCCGATCGAGAACCCCGGGCGGCGGTTCTTCACCATGCTCGGCACCCTCGTGCAGGGCCGGGTCAGCGTTGCCGGTGCCGGGGTCGGCGCGGCCAAGGTGGCCCTCGCGATCGCCACCAAGTACGCGGTGCGGCGTCGGCAGTTCGCGGCAGCCCCGGACGCGGACGAGCAACTGCTCCTCGACTACGGACTGCACCAGCGCCGCCTGCTGCCGCTTCTCGCCCGTACGTACGCACTGCACTTCGCCCAGGACGCCGTGCGTACCCAGTTGCACGACGTCTTCTCCGGCATCCGGGACGACGCCCGGGCTCGGCGCCTCCTGGAGTCCCGGGCCGCCGGCACCAAGGCGCTCGCCACCTGGCACGCCACCCGGGTCGTCCAGGAGTGCCGCGAGGCGTGCGGCGGCGCCGGCTACCTCAGCGTCAACCGGTTCGCCGCGCTCAAGGCCGACAGCGACATCTTCACCACGTTCGAGGGCGACAACCACGTCCTGCTCCAGCTCGTGGCCAAGGGCCTCCTCACCCATTACGCGAGTGAGTTCGAGGACCTGGACCAGCTCGGCACCGTCCGCCACGTCGCCGGGCTCGCCGTCGAGACGGTCCTGGAGAAGACCTCCGCCCACAAGCTGCTCGAACGGGTGCGGGACCTGCTGCCGGGCGGCGACGAGTGGGACCGCGAGGCCGGGCTGCTCGACCCGGAGTACCAGCTCGCCATGGTCCGCTTCCGCGAGGAGCACATGCTCGCCGGGGTGGCCCGCAGGCTCAAGCGCGGGATCGACGAGCACGAGGACCCCGGCGCCGTCTTCTCCCGGGTCCAGGACCACGTCATCGCCGTCGCCCGCGCGCACGTCGAGCGGCTCGTCCTCGAAGCGTTCACGGATCAGGTGCGCGCCCTGCCCGAGGGCGGCAACAAGGAGGCGCTGCGCCTGCTGTGCGACCTCTTCGCCCTCTCGGCCATCGAGGCGGACCGGGCCTGGTTCATGGAGCACGGCCGGCTGACCGTCCAGCGCTCCAAGGCGATCAGCCGAGAGGTGAACGAGCTCTGCCGCAAGGTCCGGCCGCTCGCGGTCGACCTCGTGGACGCCTGGGGCATCCCGGACGAGATGCTGCGCGCCCCGGACCTGGTGGGCCAGGGACTGTCCGGCGGATCGTCGCGGGCCCACGACTCTCCGCCGGACAGGGCCTAGCGTCCTTCGACGCGCACGGCGGTCGTCGCCAGGGTGACGTACGGCATGGTGAAGTGGCCGCCCAGCGCGTCGATGGCGTCGCCCACCGCCGTCAGGATCTGCGCCAGCCGGTCCGGGCGGAGCCGGGTGAGGCCCCCGGTGGTCGGGAGCAGGTCCAGCCACTGGTCCCGGGTGTAGCGGCGCTCCCAGTCGAACCGCCACTGCTCCGGCTCGTGGAAGTGCCCGGTCGCGCGGAGCTGTTCGGCGGTCCTCGCGTACCCCGCCCGGTACGCGTCCAGCGGTCGCCGCGCCGGCTGACCGCTGAACGGCGAGTCCGGGGCCACCCGGCGGAAGGCCGCCGCGAACGGCTCCGCCACCTCGGCGGGCGGTTCGAAGACGTGCCCGAAGACCGCCAGGCGCCCGCCCGGCCGCAGCACCCGGGCCGCCTTCCGGGCACCCACTGCCGGGTCCACCCAGTGCCACGACTGGGCAGCGGTCACCGCGTCGAACGTCCGGCCCGCCGGGTCCCACGCCTCGAAGGTCGCCACCTCGACCCCGACACCGTGCGCGCGGGCCAGGTCCGCCATCCGGGCGTCCGGTTCGACACCGAGTACCGCGCAGCCGGCCGCCCGGAACTGACGGGCCGCGATGCCGGTCCCGCAGCCGACGTCGAGCACGTCCGGTCCGGGGCTCCCGGCGACGACGCGGGCCACCAGGTCGTCGGGATAGGCGGGGCGGGCCTCGTCGTAACGCCGTGCGTCGGTGCCGAAGGACTCGGCGGTCCGGCGGGCGTGATGGGGCTGCGGCGGCCCGGGCTGCTCCCGCGGTAAAGTGGGCATGCGTTCACTTTAGTGGGCAAGTGCCCACATGCCAAGGTGGGGCAGGGACGCTCGGACGACATGAGGAGTGGGTACGTGCCGACCGGAGTGCACCTTCGCGACGCTCGGCAGCAGCTGTTCGACGCCGCCGAGCGCGTCCTGCTGCGGGACGGGCCGAACGGCCTGACCAGCAGGGCCGTCACCGACGAGGCGGGCTGCGCCAAGGGTGTCCTGCACCGGCACTTCGCCGACTTCGACGCCTTCCTCGCCGAGCTCGTGCTCGACCGGGCCGCGGATCTCGACACGCGGGCGCGGGCGCTGGGCGAGAGGGCCGGGACCGGCACCGTGGCGGGCAATCTCACCGACGCGCTGACCGCCCTCTTCGGGCCGGTGCCGGTCGCGATCATTCCGCTCATCACCTTCCGGGACGAGTTGCGCGCCCGCCTCAGGCAGGCGACCCCCGGGGGCGGCATCGCGATCCTCGCCCAGATCACGACCGCCGTCTCCGGCTACCTCACGGAGGAGCGCGCACGGGGCCGGGTGTCGGCCGGCGCGGACATCGACTCCCTCACGCTCACCCTCGTCGGGGGCGGGCACCTGCTGTTCGCGGACCGCGAGTCCGGGCCGCCGGACGCGGCGGCGGTCGGCAAGCTGGTGGCCGCGGCGATCGCGGACGCCGTACGGCGGTGACGTGCGGTCGGCGGAGCCGTCCGGATACCCATGGGGGATGAGTACCACCGCTCAGCCGGCCGGCCGTCCGGAGCGGAACGATGGAACTCCGCCCGAGCGAACCGGAGATGTCCATGATCAGCCGCCTTGCCGGTCAACTGGTGCCCGCCTTCGGGCGGTTGACGCTCAGCACCGAAACGGATGCCGCCCTGCCCCCGGCCGGCATCATCGCCGCCAACCACACCTCGCTCGCGGACCCCGCGATCGTCCTGGCGGCCCTGCGCCTCCTCGGCGCCCGGCCCGTCGTCCTGGCGGCCGCCGGGCTCTGGCGCGTCCCCGTGCTCGGCCGCGCCCTGGCGCGCGAGGGGCACATCCCCGTCCACCGCGGCGACCCCCGCGCGGGCCGGGCCGTCGTTCTCGCCCAGGAGGCGCTGGAACGGGGCCGGCACATCCTCATCTACGCGGAGGGCGGCCTTCCCGACCGCGGGGACGCCGCCGAAGCGGCGCCGGGTGTCTTCCACCGCGGCCTCGCCCGGCTCGCCCACCGCACCGGTGCGCCGGTCATCCCGCTGGGTCAGGCCGGGGCCCGCCGGGTCACCTCCGGCCCGGCCGCCAAGCAGCTCGCGGGCCTGGCGACCGCCCCGCTGCGGCGCCCCCGTCTGCACGTCCACGTCGGGCCGCCGCTGCGACTCGACGGTGACGGCCCGACGGCCACCGCACAGGCCCGCCTCGCCGTCACCGCCGCCTGGCGGACGGCGGCCGCCCGGCTGGGCGAGCCCGCCGCCCTCACCGCCTGACACGGAGGGTTCAGAGCTCGGCGCCCACCGCGCTCAGGAACGTGCGGAACTTGGCGGCCGTCTCGGCGGTCTCGGCCTCGGGCTCGGACGCGGCGACGACGCCCGCGCCGGCGTAGAGGCGCAGGGTGCGGTCCTCCGCCTCGGCGCAGCGGATGGTGACGACCCATTCCCCGTCGCCCCGCGCGTCGCCCCAGCCGACCACGCCCGTGAAGAAGCCCCGGTCGAACGGCTCGGTCTCGGTCAGTACCCGTCGGGCCGTCGCCGTCGGCGTGCCGCACACGGCCGGGGTGGGGTGCAGGGCGCAGGCCAGCGTGAGCGCGGAGGTGTCCGGGTCGGTCAGCGTGCCCGTGACCGTGGTGGACAGGTGCCACATGGTCGCGGTGCGGATCAGTGTCGGCCGGGGCGGCACGGACATGTCCGAGCAGTGCGGGGCGAGCGCCTGGTGCACGGCGTCCACGACGACGGCGTGCTCGTGGAGGTCCTTCGCGGACTCCAGGAGCGCGGCGGCGCGGCGGACGTCCTCCGCGAGGTCGTCGCTGCGCGGGGCGGAGCCCGCCAGGGGGTTGGCGACCAGCCGGCGGCCCCGGCGGGAGACGAGGAGTTCGGGGCTGGCGCCGATCAGGGTGCGGCCGGGGCCGGTGGGCAGCGCGAAGGTGTAGCCGGAAGGGTCGCGGCGGGCCAGGCGCTGGAGCATGGCGGGCACGTCCAGGGGTGTGGGCGAGCTGAGCTCCAGGGTGCGTGCGAGGACGACCTTGCTGAACTCGCCACGCCACATCCGCTCCACGGCCGAGGCCACGCCCTTCGCGTAGACCTCCGGTTCCGGGACCGGCCGGATCCGCCAGCCGGGGGAGGCCGCCCCCGGCGAGGGCAGGGCGATGAGGGGGTCGGAGGTGAGCGGCGGGCCGGTGCGCAGCGTGGCGGGCACGCTCAGGGCGGCCGGTTCCGTGTGGTCGAACGGGATCGCACCCATCACCACCGGCGACCGCTGTCCGGCGTCGGCGGCCTCCGCCAGGGTGTCCGCCACGCGCCGGTCCACCGGCTGCGCCCCGTGCGGGACTTGGAGTGCCGCGCCCCGGGCCAGCAGGGTGCGTCCGGGGGTGGCGAGGAAGCGGGCGCCGGGCGCGTAGGCGTCCAGGAGAGAGGTGGCCGCCCCGGTGGCCGGATGGGCCGCGGGTATGGGCGCGGCGACTCGGGATGCCGTCGACACGGGGACTCCGTTCTCGATGGCCCCGTGGGCGGGGCCAGGGATGAGGATGCGCTGAGGGGCTGCGCCGGTTCGGCGCGGCGGCATGCCTGCGGCGGGTCTTCACCCGGAGCAGCACCTACGGTAGGTTAGGTGAGGGTAACCTAAGTTGTGGCGTTCGCGCAGGAGGGCGGTGGGGTTCGAGCCATGGATCCGGCGCCCGAACTGCGCCTCGCGGCAGCCTGGTTGGCGGGTGGGGTGCCCGTGTCGCCCGTGCCGATGTTAGGTTAGCCTTGCCTGGGCCCGAGGGGGGCTGTGGTCGATTTCGTGACCCTTCGCCGCGGGCGCAGTGCCCCGTCAGCGGGCCGGGCCGCGCCCTCGCGCCCGTGAACGTCCCCGCTCCGGGCGGCTGTTCGCGCGCGCATCGTCGCGCCGGGCCCCGCAAGCACCGTCACTTCCGCTCCGACCCGTCGTCGGCGCCCACCCACCGAGGAGTACGTGGATGAGTCAGACCTTGTCGCCCGAACGTGTCAGGGCCGACATCGCGGAACTGCTGGGCTGTGAGCCCGGCGAGATCGCGTCCGACGAGAATCTGGTCGACCTCGGTCTCGACTCGATGCGGATCATGGTCCTGGTGGAGCGCTGGCGCGCGGCGGGGGCGACCGCGCTGGAGTTCCCCGACCTCTTCGAGCGGCCCGAACTCGGCCACTGGCAGGCCCTGCTGGCGGGTGGGGCCGCATGAGCCGCACCGACCACCGCGACCGCCACCTGGACCGGATCGCCGAGGTGCGCGCCGGGCTGCACGCCGAGAAGGTCGGCTATCCGATCGGCATCCGGGAGGCCGAGGTCGTGCGCACGGCCGCCGTCGGCGCGGGCCTGCTGCGGGTGACGCTGGGCGGCCCCGGGACCGAGGGGTTCGAGTCCCACGCGCCCGACGAGCACGTGAAACTGATCTTCCGGGAGCCGGACGGCACCCTGCGGCTGCCCGAGCGGAACGGGGCGATGCTGCGCTGGCCCAGGCCGCTGCCCACCTCGCGCGAGTACACCGTGCGCCGCTACGACCCCGTCGCCGGCGAGATCGACATCGACATCGCCGTCCACGAGGGCGGACTGGCCTCCGGCTGGGCGGGCCGGGCGCGGCCCGGCGACACCGTCCACGTCGCCGGACCGCCCGGCGGGCTGATCGTCCCGCACACCTACGACCGCTATCTGCTCGTCGGGGACCTCACCGCCCTGCCCGCCGTCGCGCGGTGGCTGGAAGAGCTGCCGCGGACCGCCCGGGGCTGGGTGTTCGCCGAAGTCGCGGACGCCGCCGAGGAGATCGGGCTCTCCGCGCCCGAAGGCGTCGAGGTGCACTGGCTGCACCGCGGCGACGCGCCCGCCGGCTCCGGTGACGCGCTGGCCCGGGCCGCGATGTCCGTCGTCGTGCCCGAGGGGGAGCGGGCGTACGTCTGGGTGGCCGGCGAGGCCGGGCAGATCAAGCCGCTGCGCCGCTGGGTCCGGGACGAACTCCGGCTGGACAAGGCCGACTACGACATCACCGGCTACTGGAAGCGGGGCGTCGCGGACTTCGACGAGGACGACCACGACCACGGTCACGAGCACTGATCCACCGCAGGACCGGATGGCGTGCCACCTGCGGGTTGTCCCCCGAAAGGCCGTCAAGTAAGGTGAGCCTTACCTAAGTAGCAAGGAGCTTCGGAATGTCCATACGCAGATCGTCCGGCCTGGTCGGCGCCGCCGCGCTGGCCCTCGTACTGGCCGGATGCGGGTCCTCCTCGGACGGCGGGTCGGACTCCGCCTCGGAGAAGACCGAGACCCGGGTGTTCACCGCGGACAACGGCAAGATCACGATCCCGGCGAACCCGAAGCGTGTGGTGGCCACCGGCTATGCCGTGCCCGCGCTGATCGAGGCCGACGCACCGCTGGTCGGCATCTCGTCGTGGAAGCGCGGCGAGCCGATGATGAACAAGGAAGACCTCGCCACCTACAAGAAGCTCACCAAGGTGGCGGGCGAGCAGGCGGCCGAGACCAACTACGAGGCCATCGCCGAGGCCGAGCCCGACCTGATCGTCATCGGTGTCCCGGCGCCCGTGCTCGGTGACATCGACATGAAGCGGCTGAAGTCCATCGCCCCCGTCGTGGCGATCGGCCCGAGCCTCCCGTCCGCCTGGCGCGACCTCTCCCGCAAGCAGGCCGACGCGGCCGGTGCACTGGAGCAGTTCGACGCCCAGAAGAAGGCGTACGACACCAAGGCCGCCGAACTGGCCGCGACGTACAAGGATGTTCTGCCGAAGCTGAAGCTCGGCCACGTCGGCGCGTACGGTGACGCCGCCAAGGGCACCTTCCAGCGCGAGTTCAACGGTTCCTGGGGCACCAACATCGCCGAGGACCTGGGCGCCACCTACTACGGCAAGGTCAAGAAGCCCGGCCCGGGCTCCCAGGCCGTCAGCGAGTACCCCTCCATCGAGGAACTGCCCGACGCCTTCCGCGAGGCCGACGCGCTGACCTACTCCGTCAGCGCCGACGGCAGCGTCCCGCCGTCCGTCCAGTACGTCCTGGACTCGAAGCTCTGGAAGAACCTGCCCGCCGTCAAGGCCGGCAAGGTCTACCCGTTCCGCTACACCGAGGCCGCCACCTACGGCGAGGCCCTGATGACCCTGGACGCGGTCGACCAGTCGCTCGCTCCGCTGCTGAAGCGGTGACCGTCGCGGGCCGCGCGTCCGAGGCGGCGGGGAACCGGCGGGCCGTCCCGCAGACCGCACTGCTCATCGGCGGACTGATCCTGCTGGCCGCTCTCGCCGTCCTCAGTATGGGCGTCGGGGCCCGCCACATCGCCCCCGGCGAAGTCGTGCGCGCACTGTTCGACCACCGGGGCACCGACGACCACGTCATCGTGCGGGACGTGCGGGCGCCGCGCGCGATGCTCGCCGTCGCCGTCGGCGCCGCCCTCGCCGTCTCGGGCGCGCTCATCCAGACGCTGGCCCGCAATCCGCTCGCCGAGCCCGGCATCCTCGGGGTCACCGCGGGTGCCGGGTTCGCCGTCACCATCGGGTCCGCGCTCGGCCTGGCCGCCGGCCAGGCCGGACAGCTCGGTTTCGCCGTGATCGGATCGGCGATCGCGGCGGTGCTCGTCGCCGCGGTCGGCCGCCGCTCACCGCTGCGCCTGGTGCTCACCGGGGTGGCGCTGACCGCGGTGCTGAGCGGCGTCTCGCTCGGCCTGCGGCTGATGCTCCCCGACACCTTCGACGTGTACCGATTCTGGTCCGTCGGCACGTTGGCCGGCCGAGAACAGGCTCCGCTCGCCTGGCCGTTGACCGCCATCGCGGTCTGCCTCGCCGCTGCGCTGCTGCTGAGCAGGGCCCTCAACGCCCTCACGCTCGGCGAGAACGTGGCGCACACCCTCGGCGCCCACGTCGGCCGCGTCCGGATCGTCACCCTCGTCCTCATCACCGTGCTCAGCGGGGCGGCGACGGCGGTGGCGGGACCCATCCTCTTCGTCGGGCTGATCGTGCCGCACCTCGCGCGCCGGCCGGCGTCCGGCTCCGTACCCTGGCTGATCGGCTACACGATGGTGCTCGGCCCGGTCCTGCTGCTCGCGGCCGACATGGCCTCCCGCGTCCTGCTCCCGACCGGCGAGGTCCCGGTGGCCATCGTGACCGCGTTCCTCGGCGGCCCCATGCTCATCTGGGCCGTCCGCCGCTACGGGGCGGGGGCGCTGTGAACCTGCGCGGACTGCGTGCCGAACGCCGCACGGTCGTACTCGTCGCGGTGCTCGTCGCCCTGATGCTGGGCCTCGGCCTGCTCGGGCTGTGTTACGGGGCGTCATGGTCCCCGCCCTCCCGGGTGTTCGCCGTCCTCACCGGCTCGGAGCACTCCGTGGTGATCCGGGACTGGCGGCTGCCGCGCGTGCTCGCCGGCGTCGTCTTCGGCCTGGCACTCGGCGTCGCGGGCGCCCTGTTCCAGAACCTCACCCGCAACCCCATGGGCAGCCCCGACGTCATCGGGCTCGACGCCGGCGCCTACACCGGCGCCCTCGTCGCCCTCACCGTGCTGTCCGGCACCTCCGCCCAGCTGGCCGTCGGCTCCGTGATCGGCGGGCTGGTCGTCGCCGCCGCCATCTACCTGCTCGCGCTCGGACACGGCTTCTCCGGACTCCGGCTGGTGGTCATCGGCATCGCCGTCAACGCGATGGTGACCGCGATCAACTCGTGGATCGTGCTCCGCGCCGAGCTGGAGGTGGCGATCGCCGCGGTCGGCTGGAGCGCCGGCTCCCTCAACGGCGTCGGGTGGGAGGACCTGGGCATCCCGTTCGCCGTCATCGCGGTGCTGCTGCTCCTGATGACCACCCGGGCCCACGCCATGCACCAGGCGGCGCTCGGCGACCCGGTCGCCGTGACCACCGGCGTCGGGCTCGGCCGGCTGCGGCTGCTGATGGTCCTGGTCGGCGTCGGCTGCACCGCCACGGTGACCGCCGTGGCCGGGCCCATCGCGTTCATCGCGCTGGCCGCGCCGCAGATCGGCCGCCGGCTCGCGGGCGCCGCCGGCATCCCGCTGCTCCCGGCCGCGCTGACCGGGGCGGTCCTGCTCCAGGGTGCCGACCTGGTGGCGCAGATGCTGCTGGCCCCGGTCGCGCTGCCCGTGGGCGTCGTGAGCACCGCGATCGGCGGTTGCTATCTGATCTGGCTGCTGACCAAGGAGGTGAGGCGCGCGTGACCGCACGCCTGACGGCGCGGGAGATCACCCTGCGCTACGGAGACCGCGTCGTGTCCACACGGCTCACCCTCGACATACCCGACGGTGCGTTCACCGCGATCGTCGGCCCCAACGCCTGCGGGAAGTCCACCCTGTTGAGCGCGCTCGTACGGTTGCTCAAACCGCACTCCGGGCGCGTGGAGTTCGACGGCCGCGAGGTCGGCGCGTTCGGCACCAAGGCGCTGGCCAGGCAGCTCGGCTTCCTGCCCCAGGACCCCACGGCGCCCGAGGACATCAAGGTCCGGCAGCTGGTGGCCCGGGGCCGCTTCCCGCACCAGTCGATGCTGGCCCTGTGGTCGGACGGCGACCAGGAGGCCGTCGACGGGGCGATGGCCGCCGCCGGTGTCGCGGACCTGGCGGACCGGCCCGTACAGGAACTGTCCGGCGGACAGCGGCAACGCGTCTGGATGGCGATGGTGCTCGCCCAGCAGACGCCCTACCTGCTGCTGGACGAACCCACCTCGTTCCTCGACATCACCCACCAGTACCAACTGCTCGGCCTGCTCGCCAGGCTGCGCAACGAGGGCCGCACCGTCGTCGCGGTCCTGCACGACATCAACCAGGCATGCCGGTTCGCCGATCACCTGGTGGCCATGAAGGCCGGCGAGGTGGTCGCCGAGGGCGACCCCGGCGACATCGTGGACGCCACGCTGATCAAGGACGTGTTCGACCTGCCCAGCGTCGTCGTCCCGGACCCCGTGACCGGCACTCCGATGGTCGTACCCACACTGCAAGGAGAGTAAGTTGACCACCGCGAGCGTGTCCCCGGACGGCCTCCTTCCCCTGACCGGCGCCCAACTCGGCATCTGGAACGCCCAGCGCCTCGAACCCGACTCGCCGTACTACGTGGTCGGCGATGTGATCGAGATATCCGGTGAAGGACCCGTCGACACGGACGCGCTCGCGCAGGCGGTCCGCGCCGCCACCGAGGAGGCCGAGAGCCTGCGGCTCAGGGTGTACGAGACGCCCGAGGGCCCACGCCAGGCCGTCGGCACCGGACCCGTCGCCCTCCCGCCGCTCGTCGACGTCAGCGCCGAGACCGACCCCGCCGCCGCGGCCCAGGCGCTGGTCGACGCCGAACGCGCCCGGCTCGCCGAGGCGTGCCGCGCCATGACGGACCGCCCGCTGTACTCCCGTACCGTCATCAGGCTCTCCGACCGCGAGGTCTGGTACACCCAGCTCGGCCACCACCTCGTCTTCGACGGCTACACCGCGGCCCTGCTCGCCCGCCGCACCGCCGCCCACTACACGGCCCTGGTCCGCCGCACCGAACCGCCCCGCTCCACCTTCGGCGCGTTCGCGGCGCTCGTCGCCGAGGACACCGCGTACCGCGAGAGCGACCGGGCCGCCGAGGACCGCGCGTACTGGGTCGAGCGCTTCACGCCGCTGCCCGACGTCGACGCCCACGACGGGCCCGGCACGGCCGGCGCGCCCGCCCGCACGCTCACCGCGCGGGCCGCCCTGAGCGCCGGGGAGACCGCCGCCCTGCGCGCCTTCGCGGACGCGGAGGGCGTCGCCTGGGGCGAGGCCCTGATCGCCTGCTACGCCGCCTTTCTGCACCGCGTGCTCGGCCGCACCGACGTCGTCTTCGCCCTGCCCCTGATGTGCCGGACCGGCTCCGTCGCGCTGCGCACGCCCGCCATGGCGGTCAACGTCCTGCCGATGCGGGTCACCGTGCGCGGCGACGACCGGCTCGGGGAGCTGAGCCGGCGCGTCGCCACCGCCATGCGCGAGATGCGCGACCACCAGCGCTACCGGGGCGAGGACCTGCCCCGCGACCTCGGCGTGCCCGGCGCCGGCGCGCTGCTGCACGGACGCGGCATCAACCTCAAGGCGTTCGACCTGACGCTCGACTTCGCCGGCGCGGCCGGCGTCATGCGCAACGTCGCGGGCGGCCCGCCCGAGGACATGGGCCTCAGCGTCCTGCCCACCCGCGACGGCGGGCTCCTGCTCGGCTTCGAGGTGGACGCCCGCGCCAAGGACCAGGCGGCCGTCGACAGCCTGATGACCGGGCTGCGCGCCCTGCTCGCCGGGCTCATCGAGGGTCTGCCCGTCGCCCGGATCGCGCTCACCGGCCAAGGGCTGCCCGCCGAATGGAGCCCGCCCGCCCTGCCCGGCACACCCCTCGACGTGCCCGCCGCCTTCGACGCGATGACCGCCGCCAGACCCGGGAACACCGCCCTGGTCTGCGGCGGCGAACGGCTGACCGCCGCCGGACTCGCCGACCGGGTGCACCGCGTGGCCCGCGCCCTGCGCGCCCGGAGCGTCGGCGCCGAGGACGTCGTCGCGCTCGCCCTGCCCCGCTCGGCCGACGCCGTCGTCGCCCTGCTCGCCGTCCTGGACGCGGGCGCCGCCTTCCTGCCGCTGGACGCCGCGCACCCGCCCGAGCGGCTGCGCGAACTCGTCGCGGACACCCGCCCGGTCCTCGTCCTCACCGACGGCACGGTCGGCGGACTGCCCTGGAAGACCCTCCTGGACGAGGCCGCGGACCTCTCCGGCGCCCCGTTGGGCACCGCCGAGCTCTCCCGGCCCCGCCACCCCGAGCACCTGGCCTACGTCATCCACACCTCTGGATCGACCGGCCGTCCCAAGGGCGTGCTCGGCCGCGCCGGCGGACTCGCCGCACTGCTGCACCACCAGCGGGCCACCGTCGTCGCGGAGGCCGAACGGGCCACCGGCCGCCGGCTGCGCGCCGCGCACACCTACTCCTTCGCCTTCGACTCCGCCTTCGAACACCTCATCTGGCTGCTCTGCGGGCACGAACTCCACGTGTACGACGCCGAGACGGCCCGTGACGCGGACGCCCTGCTCGCCGCGTACGCCCGCGACGGCATCGACATCATCGACACCACACCCTCGATGGCCGCCCCGCTCATCGACGCCGGCCTGCTCGACCTGCCCCCGGCACTGCTGCTCCTGGGCGGCGAGGCGACACCGCCCGCCCTGTGGCGCCGCGTCGCCGCGTCCGGGACCCCCGCGCGCAACATGTACGGGCCGACCGAGGCGACCGTGGACGCCACCACCGCCCGTATCGACGGCGGCGACCCGGTCATCGGACACCCGCTCGCCGGTACCCGGGTCCGCGTCCTGGACAGCGCCCTCCAGCCCGTCCCGCCCGGCACGGCCGGCGAACTCTACCTCGCCGGACCGCACCTGGCCCGCGGCTACCTCGGCCGGCCCGGAGCCACCGCCGAACGCTTCGTCGCCGACCCCTTCGGCGCCCCCGGCGACCGGATGTACCGCACCGGCGACCGGGCCCGGTGGCTGCCCGGCCGGGGCCTGGAGTACGGAGGCCGGGGCGACGGACAGGTCAAGATCCGCGGCCACCGGGTGGAGACCGGCGAGGTCGAGGAGGCGCTCGCCGCCCTGCCCGGGGTCACCGCGGCTGCCGCCCGGGTCCTGTCGTCCCGGCTCGTCGGCTACATCGTGTCCGCCTCCGTCACCGGGGACGAGGCACGCGCCCGGCTCACCGAGCGGCTGCCCGGCCACATGGTGCCCGCCGCCGTCCTGGTCCTCGGCGCCCTGCCGGTCACGCCCAACGGCAAGCTCGACCGCGCCGCCCTGCCCGCGCCCGCCCTGCCCGGCGGCGGCCGGGAACCGGGCACCGAACGCGAACGGCTGCTGTGCACCGTCCTCGCCGACGCGCTCGACGTCGAACGCGTGGGCGTGGACGACGACTTCTTCGCCCTCGGCGGCGACAGCATCACCGCGATCACCGTCAGCAGCCGGCTGCGCGCCCTCGGCCTCGGGCTTCGCCCCAAGGACCTGCTGGCCCGCCGCACCTTCGCCGCGCTCGCCGCCTCCGCCGAACTGCTCGACGGGGAGGCAGGGCCGGCGGACGAGCCGGTCGGCCCGGTGCCCGCCCCGCCCATCGTGCGCGCCCTGCTCGACCCGCACCCGGACATCGACACGGTCGCCGGGTACGCCCAGTGGACCGCCCTCTACGTGGACGCGCTCACCCCGGACCGGCTGACCCGGGGGGTGCAGACCGTCATCGACCACCACGACGCGCTGCGGCTGCGCGTGGCCGGCGAGCCGGAGATCCTGCCCCGGGGCACGGTCCGGGCAGCCGTCGAGGAGGTCACCGGCGAAGAGGTGACCGCCCTGGCCGGGCGGCTCGCCGGACAGCTCGACCCGCGCACCGGAGACCTGGTCCGCGCCGCCCTGCTGCGTACGGGCCACGGCGCACCGGACCGGCTGGTCGTCGTCGTTCACCACCTGGCCATGGACGGCGTGTCCTGGCGCGTCCTGCTGCCCGACCTGCACACCGCCTGCGCCGGCGGCGCCCTCGAACCCGCCGGCACCTCCTGGCGCCGGCACGCCCAAGCCCTCGCCGACCAGGGCAGGACCGGCGCCCGTCGCGGTGAACTCGCCCACTGGCGTGCGGCACTGGGATCCGCGTCCCGGCTCGGGGCGCGCCCCCTCGACCCCGTACGCGACACCTCGGCCACCGCCCGCCGCTCGGTCACGACCGCCTCGCCCGAGGCCACCGAGGCCCTGCTCACCACGCTGCCCGCCGCCTACCGGGCGGGCGTGGACGAGGTCCTGCTCGCCGCCCTCGTCCTCGCCCTGCGCGGCTGGGGCCTGCGCGGCGACACCGTCACCGTGACCATGGAGGGCCACGGGCGCGAACACCTCGACCTGGCCCGCACGGTGGGCTGGTTCACCAGCGAGTACCCCGTCCGCGTGCCCGCCTCCGACGACGTCCGCGCGACGCTGCGCGCGGCCAAGGAGGCCCGCCGCGCCGTCCCCGACAACGGCATCGGCTACGGGGTGCTGCGCCACCTCGACCCGGAGGCGGGCCCGGAACTGGGCGCGACACCGCCGCCGGACGTGCTGCTCAACTACCTGGGCAGGTTCGCCCCGTCGGCCGCCGACGGCTGGCGGCTCCCCGAGCACGACGCGTTCTCGGTGATCGAGCCCGACACCAAGTCCCTGGAACAGGTGCTGGCCCTCAACTGCTTCGTCCACGAGGGCGACACACCCCGGCTCGCCGTCGAGTGGACCGCCGCCGGCGAGGTCCTGGGCCCCGACGCCCTGGCCGCCCTCCAGGACTGCTGGGCCGCCGCGCTCGACGCGCTGGCCGCGCACGCCCTGCACACCACGGGCGGGCTCACCCCCTCCGACCTGCCGCTGGTGGCCCTCGACCAGGACGCCATCGACGCCCTGGAGCGCACCGGCCGGGTCAGCGACGTGCTGCCCGCCACCCCGCTCCAGCTCGGCCTGTCCTTCCACACCATGGTCCGCGACGAGACGGACACCGACGTCTACGTCGTCCAGGCCGTCACCACCCTGTCCGGGGAGCTGGATCCGGACCGGATGGCCCGCGCCGCCCATGAGCTGCTGCGCCGCCACCCCGCGCTCCGCGTCCACCTGGGCACCGTCGGGGACGAGGTGGTGCAGGTGGTTCCGGCCGACGTCGCGCTGGAATGGCGGCAGGACGACGACTTCGCCGAAGCGGCCCGCGCCGACCTGGCGCGCCCCTTCGATCCGGCGCGGCCGCCGCTCATCCGCTTCCTGCTCTCCCGGGTGGGGCCCGCCGAGCACAAGCTCGTCATCACCAACCACCACGCCCTGCTCGACGGCTGGTCGATGCCCATCGTCGGCCGCACCCTCCTCGCGATCTACGCGGAACTCGGCGGCGGGCCCGCCGCTCCCGTCTCCCCGCCCCTGTCGGAGTACTTCCACTGGCTGGCGGGCCGGGACCAGGAGGCGTCCGCCGCCGCCTGGCGCGAGGCGCTCGCGGGCGTCGAGGAGGCGACCCGGCTGGCCCCCGCCGGCCACGGGAACGCAGTGGAGCGGCCGGGCCGGGAGACCGTCGAGCTGGGCCGCGGGTTCAGCGACCGGCTGCGCGCCTTCGCCCGGGAGCAGGGGATCACCCTGACCACGGTCCTCCAGACGGCGTGGGGCCTGCTCCTGGGCAGGCTCACCGGCCGCCGGGACGTCGTGTTCGGCTGCCCGGTCTCCGGCCGGCCCGCCGAGGTCGACGGCGTCGAATCGATGATCGGCCAGCTCGGTACCACCGTCCCGGTCCGCGTCCGGTACGCCCCGGACCGCACGGTCACGGACCTCATGGCCCAGGTGCACGCGGAGAGCGTCGCCCTCGCCGAGCACCACCACATCGGACTGCCCGGCATCCAGCGGGAGGCGGGCGTCGGTGAACTCTTCGACACGATGCTCGTCATGGAGAACTTCCCGCTCTCCAGCCGCACCCGCACCCCGCTCGCCCCCGGGCTCGACCTCACCGGCGTCGACATCACGGACGCCACGCACTACGCCCTCACCGTCATCGTGATCCCGGGCGACGAGATCACCGTCGGCCTCGGCTACCAGCCAGGCGCGTTCGACCGGGACACCGTGCGCGACTACGGCCGCTGGCTGCGCAACCTGCTCCACGAGATCACCGAGGACCCGGACAGGGCCGCCGTCGCGCTGCCCGCCCTCGACGTCGGCGAGCGCGCCCGCATGCTGCGTACGGGCACCGCGATCGTCGCCGCGAAGGAACGCGGCCACTGGCTGGACGAGTTCGCCGGCTGGGTCCGGCGCAAGCCCGCCGGCGAGGCGCTGGTCTGCCGCGGCCGCAGCCTCTCGTACGAGGAACTCGACCGGCAGGCCAACCGCCTCGCGCACGCGCTCATCGCGCGGGGCGTCCGGCCCCAGGACCCCGTCGCCGTCCTCATCGGCCGGGACGTCGAGATGACCGTCGCCCTCTTCGGCGTCGCCAAGGCGGGCGCGGTGTACGTGCCGATGGACGCGGCCTACCCGCGCGAACGGCTCGCGTACATGTTCGACGACATCGCGCCGGCGGCCGTGGTCACGGCCGGCGCCGAACCGCCCGTCGACCGTGAGATCCCCGTCCTGCGCCTGGACGACCCGGGCACTCTCGCCTCCGCACCGGACACCGACCCGGTGGACGCCCGCGCCCGGCTCACCGACGACGCGCTCGCGTACGTCATCTACACCTCGGGCACCACCGGCCGCCCCAAGGGCGTCGGCGTCACCCACCGGGGTGTGCCCGATCTGATCGCCCTCCAGGAGGAGGTCGTCGGCGTCACCGAGCACGACCGCTATCTGCACTTCGCGTCGACCGGCTTCGACGTGGCGTTCTGGCAGACCATGGTGCCGCTGCTGTCCGGCGGTACGTCCGTCATCGCACCCGAGGAGGTGCGCGTACCCGGCGACGAACTCCTCGACTACATCGCGGAACACCGGGTCACCGGCGTGAACCTGCTCCCCTCGTTCCTCGCGGCCATGCCCGACGACCGCACCGTCGACCCCGACGTGCTCTTCGTCGTCGGCGCCGAACGGCTCGACCCGGAGCTCGCCCACCGCTGGGGCCGGGGCCGCCGGGCCCTCTTCAACGCCTACGGGCCCACCGAGGTCACCATCAACTCCACCACCTGGCACTACGACCCGGACGACGCCGGACCGCTGCCCATCGGCCGCCCCGACCCGAACGTCCGCGCCTACGTGCTCGACGGCGGACTCCAGCCCGTCGGCGTCGGCGTCACCGGCGAGCTCTACCTCGGCGGCCCGAGCGTGGCCCGCGGCTACCTCGGCCGCCCCGGCCTGACCTCCGGCGCGTTCGTCGCCGACCCGTACGGGCCGCCCGGCACCCGCATGTACCGCACGGGCGACCTGGTGCGGTGGCGGAACGACGGGCAGCTGGTCTTCCTCGGCCGCGCCGACCACCAGATCAAGGTGCGCGGCTTCCGCGTCGAGCTCGGGGAGATCGAGACCGCCCTCACCGCGCACCCCGACGTCCGCGCCTGCGCCGTCGTGATGCGCGAGGGCCGGCTCGTCGGCTACGTCATCCCGGCCGACGACGCCGACCTCGACACCGCCGGGGTGCGCGCACACCTGACCGAGCGGCTGCCCGACCACATGGTGCCGACCGCGTTCGTCCCGCTCGACCGGCTGCCGCTGAGCCCCAGCGGCAAGCTCGACGCCTCGGCGCTGCCCGCCCCCGCCACCGTCTCCGCCGCCCGGCGCGAGCCGGCCACCGAGGAGGAGGCGCTGCTGCTCGCCGTGTTCCGGGACGTCCTGGGCCGCGACGACATCGGCCCCGACGACAACTTCTTCGACGTCGGCGGCGACAGCATCGTCTCCCTCCAACTGGTCTCCCGGGTCCGCCGCCAGGGGCTCGGGCTGAGCCCGAAGGACGTGTTCGACGGCGAGACCGTCGCGGGCATCGCCGCCCGGGCCCGCGCCCTGGACGGCGAGGCCGCCCCGGCCGTCGGGGACGCCCCGCTGACCCCGGTCATGCGGGACCTGCTGCACCGCGCGGGGAAGGCCGCCGACGGCTTCTGCCAGTGGGTGGAGGTCTGCGTCCCGGCCGGTGGCGACGAGAAGAGCTGGCAGGTCGCTCTCGACGCACTGCTGGCCCGCCACGACGTGCTGCGCGCACGCCTCGGCGACGACGTGCTGCACATCCCGCCGGCCGGCGAACCGGCCGGCGCCGACGTCCTGACCCGCGTCCCGGCGAACGGCGACCCGCGGGCCGCCGCCGACGCGGCGACCGCCGCCGCGCGCGAGGCGATGGATCCGCGCACCGGACCGATGCTGCGCGCGGTCTGGGTGGACGCCGGGCCCGACCGCCCCGGCCGGCTCGTCCTGATCGCCCACCACCTGGTGGCCGACGGCGTCTCCTGGCGCATCCTCCTGGACGACCTCCGGCACGCCCACGACGGGGGAGAGCTGACCCGGCACGGGCAGTCCTTCCTCGGCTGGGCCCGCACCCTGCGCGAGGCCGACCGGCGCGCCGAACTCCCGCACTGGCGGCGGATGACCGCGACCGGGCCCCTCGCCCGGCCGCTCGACCCCGCCCGGGACACCGTGGACACCGCCGCACACCACGAGATCCGGCTCGACGCGGACACCACCCGCGCCCTGGTCACCACCCTGCCCGCCGCCCACCGCACCACCCCGGACGCCGTCCTGCTGACGGCGCTCGCCCAGGCGGTACGCGACTGGCGCGGCACCCCGGAACTGCTGGTCGCCCTGGAGAGCCACGGCCGGCCGCGCGAGGTCGACCTCTCCCAGACCGTCGGCTGGTTCACCGCGATCCACCCCGTCCGGCTCGACGCCTCCGACGACGTGCGGGCGGTCCGGGACCGGCTGCGCGCCCAGGGCGACGGCCTCGGCCACTCCATCCTCACCACGGCGGGCCTGCTCGACCCGGTCCGCCCGGAGCTCGCCTGGAACTACCTCGGCCAGTACCCCGGCGCCCCGGAGTCCGAGACGCCGTGGCAGCCCGCTCCGGACGCCGACCCGCTCGGCTCCGGCGGCTCCGGTCCGATGCCCCTGCCGTACAGCCTCATGGTCAACGCCCTGGTGCGCGACGACGCGCTCGGGGTGCGGATCACCTGGCCCCGGGCGCTGTTCACCGGCGCCGAGATCGAGGAACTGGCGGAGCGCCTGAGGGCGGCGCTGCTGCGGGTCGCCGCCGCTCCGGAGACCGTCGCGCTCGGGGACCGGCCGGTCGCGGCCGTACAGCCGCTCAGCCCGTTGCAGGAGGTGATGCTGCGGCACTCGCGCACCGAGCGCCCCGACCCGTACACCGTGCAGTCGGTGTTCACGCTCGCGGGCCCGCTCGACACCGGGGCGCTGCGCGGGGCCGGCGACGACCTGCTGGCCCGGCACCCCAACCTGGGCGCGGTGTTCCCCGCGTCGCTCGCGGTCGTCCCGGAGGCGCCCCGGCCCGATTTCCGGATCACGGACGCCCCGGCCGACGAGGTGCTGGCCGCCGACCTCGCCGAACCCTTCGACCTCGCGCGCGGCCCGCTCTACCGGATCACCGTGATCCGGCTCGGACCCGAGCGCGCCGACCTCGTCCTGACCAGCCATCACGCCCTCTCCGACGGCTGGTCCGCCCCGCGCATCCTCGGCGAACTCTTCGCCCTGTACACCGCGCGGACCGAGAACCGTGCGCACACCCTGCCGGCCCCCGTCCCGTTCGCGGACTACCTGGACTGGTGCGCGGAGCACGAGCCGGACCTCGATGCCTGGGCGGCCGAGCTGGAGGGGCTGCCCGAGGGCGACCACCTCGGCGGCGGCGCGAGCGGCCCGGCCTGGCAGGAGCCCGAGGTCATCACGTTCGACGCGGCGCTCGTGGCCGGGCTCACCCGGCTCGCCGCCCGGCGCGGACTGACCCCGAACACCCTGGTGCAGGGCGCCTGGTCGGTGCTGCTGGCCCGGCGCTCCGGACGGCCGGACGTCTGCTTCGGCGCCATGGTGTCGAGCCGGCCCCCGGCGCTCGACGGTGTGGAGGAGATCATCGGCCTGCTCGCCAACACCGTGCCGGTACGGGCCCGGCTCACCGGCACCCTGGCGGCCGCGCTCACCGACCTCCAGGCCCGCCAGCGCGAGCTGGTCGACCACCACCACGTGGCCCTGTCCGATCTGGAACGGCTCACCGGGCGGCGCAGGCTCTTCGACAGCATGGTGGTCTTCGAGAACTACCCCGTCGACCCGGACCGCCTGCGTGAACCCGCCCCCGGACTCACCGTGCTCGCCACGCGCTTCCGGGAGTCCACCCACCACCCCGCCACGCTCACCGTCATGCCGGACGGCGACGGCTGGACCGGTGTGCTCGCCCACCGGGCCGGCACGGACACCGACGGACTCGCGAGCCAACTGGTGGACCTGCTGCGGGACATGGAGCGGCACCTGGACGCCGATGTGCGCGGCCTCCTGGAGGACCGGTGACCACGGCGCCCGCCCCGCCCGCCGAGCGCGTGGACCGGGACCTGCTGCGGATCGCGTTCATCCTGGTCCTCGGCACGTTCATGGCCTCGCTCGACGCCACCATCGTCAGCGTCGGACTCGACCGCCTCACCGAGGAGTTCGGTGCGTCCGTCACCGAGATCCAGTGGGTTTCCAGCGCGTACCTGCTCGCCGTCGTCGCCGCCGTCCCCGCGTCCGGCTGGCTGGCCGGCCGCTTCGGCGGCCGGCGGGTCTGGCTCGCGGCGGTCGGCGCGTTCCTGGTCGGCTCGGTCCTGTGCGCCTCGGCCTGGTCGGCGACCAGCCTCATCGTGTTCCGAGTGATCCAGGGGCTCGGCGGCGGCCTGCTCCCCGCGACCGGGCAGGCGCTGCTCGCCCGGGTCGCGGGCCCCGGGCGCACCGGCAAGGTGATCAGCGTCGTCGCCGTGGTCCCGCTGCTCTCCCCGGTGTTCGGGCCGCTCGCCGGAGGCTCCGTGCTCGCGGTCGCGCCGTGGCCCTGGCTGTTCCTGGTCAATCTGCCGATCGGCGCGGCGGCGGTCCTGCTGGCCCGCCGTTACGTGCCCGTGGTGCCCCCGGCGTCGCGGCGGACGGCGTTCGACCTGCGCGGGGCGCTGCTGCTCTCACCGGGCCTCGCGGTGCTGGTGTACGGGCTGACCGAGGTCGCCCACGACCGCGCCGTCCCGGCCGCGACCGGGGTGGTCGCCGGGGTGGTCATGCTGGCCGCGTTCACCGTGCACGGGCTGCGCACCCGGTCCGTTCCGCTGGTCGACCCCCGGCTGTTCGCCCGGCCGCCGTTCGGGGCCGCCGCCCTCGCGCTGGTGGTGCTCGGGGCCTCGGTGTTCGGCACCACGTTCCTGCTGCCGCTGTACTTCCAGTCGGGCCGGGGGATGTCGGCCTGGGAGGCGGGGCTGCTGCTCGCCCCCCAGGGGCTGGGCGCGGCAGCCGGTTCGGTGCTCGTCGGCCGGACCATCAGCAAGGTCGCGCCGAGGACCCTGGTGGTGACCGGCATCGTGCTGATCGTCGCCGGGACCGCCCCGTTCACCTGGCTGGGGCACGGGGTCCCGGACGCGGTGATCGCCTCGGCGCTGGTGGTGCGGGGCTTCGGGATGTCGATGGTCGGGGCGCCCGTGATGAACATCGTCTACAGCCGGATCGAGCCCGAGCAGCTGCCCCGGGCGGCCGGAGCGCTCAACCTCCTCAACACCGTGGGCGGTTCGGTCGGCACGGCGGCGGTGGCGGTGATCCTGGAGAACCGGCTCGCCGCCACGGGCGCGGACACCCCCGCGGCCTTCGGTGCCACCTTCTGGTGGGTGCTCGGCTTCTGCCTGTTCGCCGCGGCTGCGGCGACGCGGCTGCCCCGTACGCGACCCCGGGAGGCGTGACACGTGGGCATGGGTGTGCCCCCGGGCCTCGGCTGATCCGAGGTCCGGGGGCGCACTCGTGCGGGAGTCAGGGGCGGCTGGTCAGGTAGCCGCCCATGGAGGTGAAGTACTCCGTCGCGGGCAGTTCGCGGCCGTCCTCGGTGCGGACCCGGGTGACGGCCAGCCCGTGGTTGCGGCCGGTGCGGGCGTCGGCGCCGGCGACGATGACCACGCCCTCGCCCTCGCGGTAGAAGATCCGGCCGGGCGTTCCGCCGTAGCGCCCCTCGGAGACCACGGCGGCCAGGATCTCGATCCGCTTGCCCCGGTGGAAGGCGAAGGCGCTGGGGTACGGGGCGGACTGGGCCCGAACCAGGCGTTCCAGGTCCTCGGCCGGCCAGGTCCAGTCGATCCGGATGTCCTCCTCTGCGCGCTTGTGGAAGAACGTGGCCTGCGAGCGGTCCTGGGGGGTGAACTCCGTCTGTCCGTCCGCGATCAGGGCCAGGGCCTTGGTCGTGACGGGGGCGATGAGGTCCACGGTCTTGTGGAAGAGGTCGGTGGCGGTGTCCCGGGGGCCGACCGGGACGGACTCCTGCCGCACGATGTCGCCGGCGTCCAGCTCGTCGTTCATCATGTGCGCGGTCACGCCCACCTCGCTCTCGCCGTTGATGAGGGCCCAGATGAGCGGCGAGAAGCCCGCGTACTTCGGCAGCAGTGAGTCGTGCACGTTCAGGGTGCCCCGGCGGGGGAGCGCGAAGATGCGCGGCGGGATCCACGTACGCCAGTTGTTGGCCACGATGACATCGGGGTCGGCCGCCTTCAGGCGCTCGTACAGCTCGTCGTCGTCCGGACGGTTGCGGATGAGGACCGGGACGCCGTGCTCCTCGGCGAGATCGGCGACGGAGTCGCTCCAGATCTTCTCGTAGGCGTGCTCGCTCCTGGGGTGGGTGACGACCAGCACCACGTCGTGCTCGGAGTCCAGGAGGGCTTGCAGGGTGCGGTGCCCCCAGGTCTGGTAACCGAACATGACGACCCGCATGGGGTTCCTCCTCCACGTAGAAACAGAACCTGGTTAGTAAAGCAAGGCTAACCTTATCTTGCAACGGAGGTGCGGGGTGCCCCAGTTGGGGCCGCCCGGGGCCGGAGGTGTCCGAATCGCACCTATCGACAAGCGTTGGCGAATTAGCTTAGGCTCACCTAAGTTCATCGGGTCGTCGTCTCGGCGTGCCCGTCCTTCGCCCGTTCCCCCGCATCCGACAGGCGGCTTCCCCGCACGATGGGAGTGACATGTCACAGGCTCGTCCTGGCGACGCAGCACCGGTCCACGACCTCATTGGCATCGGCTTCGGGCCGTCCAATGTGGCCATGGCGATCGCGATCAGCGAGCACAACGCGCGCTCCGGGACGCGGGAAGCGGTGACGGCCCAGTTCTTCGAGCAGCAACCGGCCTTCGGCTGGCACCGGGGCATGCTCATCGACGACGCCACCATGCAGGTCTCGTTCCTCAAGGACCTGGTGACACTCCGCAACCCGGCCAGTGAGTTCAGCTTCCTCTGCTACCTCAAGAGCAAGGGGCGCCTGATCGACTTCATCAACCACAAGAACCTCTTCCCGCTGCGGGTCGAGTTCCACGACTACTTCGAGTGGGCCGCCTCCCAGGTGGACGACCTCGTCTCCTACGACCACGAGGTCGTCGGGGTGACCCAGGTGGTCGAGGACGGCGTCGTCGAGCACCTGGACGTCACCGTCCGGTCGGGGGAGGGGCTCACGGTCCACCGCGCCCGCAACCTGGTCATCGGTACGGGCCTGCGCCCGCTGATGCCCGAGGGCGTCGAGCGCGGCGACCGCGTCTGGCACAACTCCGAACTGCTGAGCCGAGTGGGCGAACTGGACGGCACATCGCCCTCCCGCTTCGTCGTCGTCGGCGCCGGGCAGAGTGCTGCCGAGAACGTCGCCTATCTGCACCGCCGCTTCCCCGGCGCCGAGATATGCGCCGTCTTCACCCGCTACGGCTACAGCCCGGCCGACGACAGCGGCTTCGCCAACAAGATCTTCGACCCGGACGCGGTGGACGAGTTCTACGAGGCGCCCGAGAGCGTCAAGCGCCGGCTGATGGACTACCACGGGAACACCAACTACTCCGTGGTCGACATCGACTTGATCGATGAGCTGTACCGGCAGATGTACCAGGAGAAGGTGCTCGGCACCGAGCGGCTGCGCTTCCTCAACGTGTCCCGCCTCACCGAGGCCGTGGAGACCCCGGACAAGGTGCGCGCCACCGTGAAGTCCCTCGTCACCGGTGAGGAGACCGTGCTCGACGCGGACGTCGTGGTGTTCGCCACCGGTTACAGCCCGGCCGACCCCCTGGGCCTCCTGGGCGAGGCCGCCGAGTACTGCCTGCGCGACGAGGCGGGCCGGGTCCGCGTCGAGCGTGACTACCGCATCGCCACCGACGCCGCGCTGAACTGCGGTATCTACCTCCAGGGCGGTACGGAGCACACTCACGGCATCACCTCGGCGCTGCTCTCCAACACCGCGATCCGGGTCGGCGAGATCCTGGACTCGCTGCTGGACCGGAGCGTGAAGTCCACGCCGGACGAGGCCCGCTCACTCGCCGAAGGAACCGGCGGCGCCCGCTGAGGGCTGTCCCGAAAGTCCCACCTGAACCGACGCACACCCCGCCGAGGAGGCATCACCCGCATGAGCACCAATCCGTTCGACGACCCCGAAGGCCGCTTCCTGGTCCTGGTGAACGGCGAGGGCCAGCACTCCCTCTGGCCGTCCTTCGCGGACGTGCCGGCCGGATGGACCGTCGCGTTCGAGGAGAACACCCGGGACGCCTGCCTGGAGTACGTCGAGGCCCACTGGACCGACCTGCGGCCCCGGTCCCTCGCGGCATCGATGGACGCCTGACCTCAGCCTCCGGCGCGCTCCGGCGGGCCGAACCGCCGGGGCGCGTACCCGTGTCCCGGAAACCGAAGAGGGACCGCTTTGACCACGGCCGCACCGCGCCCCGCCCCACTGTCTCCGCCCCTCCCGCGCGTCCGGACCGCCGGGCCCGGCGACACCGCCGCGCTCGCCGGGCTGTCCCGGCCGTTCGCCCGCTCGGGCGCCCTGCGTGCACGCCCCGACTCCCTCTACGCGGCCCGCGCCGCCGAATTCCTCGTGGCCGTCGGGTCCGACGGCCGGATCGAGGGCTGCGTGGGCCTGCGGGTGTACGAGGAGGACGGGGGCCACGCGGGCGTCCTGTACAACTTCTGCGTGGCCGGGCACCGGCAGGGGCGCGGGGTCGGCGGCGCCCTCCTGCGGACCGCACTGGCCCTGGGCCGCACCCAGGCGCTCGGCGCCCTCTTCACCGCGACCACGGGGGACGGCCGGCTGTTCCGCCGGTACGGCTTCACGCCCGTGACGGCCCGTCAGGCGCCGCGCGCCTGGGCCGAATCCCTGGACCCCCGGCGCAACGCGCTGGTCCTGGGCCGCCCCCTCTGAGAACGGGGGCGCCGAGGGGCCCCGTGCCCCCCTCACGTGTCAGGCAGGGCTCACGACGTGGTCCTCGTCCGGCACCACCGTCGTGCCCCCGCCGTCCCCTCCGAGGACGCTCCGCAGCACCGCGTGCGGCACCCGGCCGTCCAGTACATCCGCCCGGCCGACCCCGCCCCGTACCGCCCGCAGGCAGCCCTCCATCTTGGGCAGCATCCCGCTCGCCAGGCCCGGCAGCAGCCCGTCCAGGGCGTCCGCCGTCAGGCGCCCGATCACCTCGGTGCTCGCCGGCCAGTCCGCGTACAGGCCCGCCACATCCGTCAGGACCACCAGCCGCCGCGCGCCGAGCGCCACGGCCAGCGCGGAGGCGGCGAGATCCGCGTTGACGTTGTAGACCTGCCCGTCCGCGCCCCGGGCCACCGGGGAGACCACCGGTATGTGACCCAGCGTCAGGAGGGCTCGCACCATGCCCGGGTTCACCTCCACGACGTCCCCGACCTGGCCGATGTCCACGGGTGCGCCGTCCACCTGGACGGGCCGCCGTACGGCCGTCATGGTGTGCGCGTCCTCGCCGGTCATGCCCACGGCGTACGGCCCGTGGTTGTTGATGTGACCCACCAGTTCACGCTGGACCCGGCCGGACAGGACCATGCGGACGACGTCCATGGTCTCCGCCGTGGTCACCCGCAGACCCGCCTCGAAGCGGCTCTCCAGTCCCAGGCGGTCGAGCATGGCGCTGATCTGCGGGCCGCCGCCGTGCACGACGACCGGGCGCAGGCCCGTGCGCCGCAACGCCACGACGTCCTCGGCGAAGGTCTGCTGCAGTTGCGCGTCGACCATGGCGTTGCCGCCGAACTTGATGACGACGACCGGTCCCGAATCCTCTTCCATTTAGCTTAGCCTAACCTTAATTGGCTCGGTCTTGGTCAAGAAGAGGCCCGGCGGCGGAGGAAGCTCCCCTCCGCCGGCGGGCGGCCCCGCGGGTGGTCAGCCGATCTCGATGAGCAGGTCGCCCGCCTCCACCTGCTGGACCCGGCCGATGGCCAGGCGGCGCACCGTACCGGCGGACTGGGCGGTGATCGACGCCTCCATCTTCATCGCCTCGATCGTGGCGACCGTCTGCCCGGCGGACACGGAAGCGCCCTCCTCCACCTGGAGCGTCACCACCCCGGCGAACGGTGCCGCGACATGCCCGGCGTTGGAACGGTCCGCCTTCTCCGCCGCCTTCACCTCGGTCGCCACCGACCTGTCCCGCACCGACACCGGCCGCAACTGCCCGTTGAGCGTGGCCAGTACGCTGCGGAAGCCGCGTTCGTCCGCCTCCGAGATGGCCTCCAGCTCGAACAGCAGCGTGACCCCGGGCTCCAGCTCGACCGGGTGCTCCGTCTCCGGCTCCAGTCCGTACAGGAAGTCCGGCGTCGGCAGCACCGACGTGTCGCCGTACGCCTCGCGGTGCGCGGTGAACTCCTTCGTCGGGCCGGGGAACAGCAACCGGTTCAGCGTCGCGCGCGGCGACTCGCGCAGCGCCTGGCGGTCCTCCTCCGACAGGTGCGGCGTCTGCGCCTTCGTGGGGCGGCCCTGGAGCGCCCGGGTGCGGAACGGCTCGGGCCAGCCGCCGGGCGGGTCGCCCAGCTCCCCGCGCAGGAACCCGATCACCGAGTCCGGCACGTCGAACTTCCCGGGGTCCGACTCGAAGTCCGCCGCCTCCACGCCGGCGCCCACCAGGTGCAGCGCCAGGTCCCCGACCACCTTCGAGGACGGGGTCACCTTCACCAGCCGGCCCAGCATCCGGTCGGCCGCCGCGTAGCAGTCCTCGATCAGCTCGAAGCGGTCGCCGAGGCCCAGGGCGATGGCCTGCTGCCGCAGGTTGGAGAGCTGGCCGCCCGGGATCTCGTGGTGGTAGATCCGGCCCGTCGGTGAGGCGAGCCCCGACTCGAACGGGGCGTACACCTTGCGGGTCGCCTCCCAGTACGGTTCCAGGTCGCCGACGGCCTGGAGGGAGAGGCCCGTCGCCCGCTCGGTGTGGTCCGTGGCCGCCACCAGCGCGGACAGCGGGGGCTGGCTGGTCGTCCCGGCCATCGAGGCGGCGGCCGCGTCCACCGCGTCCACCCCGGCGTCGATCGCGGCGATCAGCGTGCCCAGCTGGCCGCCCGCCGTGTCATGGGTGTGCAGGTGCACCGGCAGGTCGAACCGCTCGCGCAACGCGGTGACCAGGGTGCGCGCGGCCGGCGGACGCAGCAGCCCCGCCATGTCCTTGATCGCGAGCACATGGGCGCCCGCCTCCACGATCTGCTCGGCCAGCCGCAGGTAGTAGTCCAGCGTGTACAGGGTCTCGCCCGGGTCCGACAGATCGGCGGTGTAGCACAACGCCACCTCCGCGAGCGAGGTACCCGTGGCACGTACCGCGTCGATCGCCGGACGCATCTGCGACACGTCGTTGAGCGCGTCGAAGATGCGGAAGATGTCCATTCCGGCCGAGGCCGCCTCCGAGACGAACGCCTCGGTGACCTCCGTCGGGTACGGGGTGTAGCCCACCGTGTTGCGGCCGCGCAGCAGCATCTGCGTACAGATGTTGGGCACCGCCTCACGCAGCTTGACCAGCCGTTCCCACGGGTCCTCCGCGAGGAACCGCAGCGCCACGTCGTAGGTGGCCCCGCCCCAGCACTCCAGGCTCAGCAACTGGGGGACGGTGTGCGCCACATGCGGCGCCACCGCCAGCAGGTCCCGGGTACGCACCCGGGTGGCGAGCAGCGACTGATGGGCGTCGCGGAACGTGGTGTCCGTGACCGCGACCGCCGACTGGGCGCGCAGCTCGGCGGCGAAGCGCTCCGGACCCAGCTCCGCCAGGCGCTGCCGCGAACCCGGCGGCGGCGTGCCCGGCGGCAGCGCGGGCAGCTTGTCCGCCGGGTCGATGACCGAAGGGCGCAACCCGTACGGGCGGTTGACGGTGGTCTCCGCCAGATAGCTGAGCATCCGGCTGCCCCGGTCGGCCGAGGGGCGGGCCCGGATCAGCTCCGGGTGCTCGTCGATGAAGGACGTCGTGATGCGCCCCGCCCGGAACTCCGGGTGGTCGAGCACCGCGCCCAGGAACGGCAGATTGGTCGCCACCCCGCGGATACGGAACTCGGCGATCGCCCGTCGCGCACGGCGTGCCGCGTTGGCGAAGTCGTGGCCGTGGCAGGTGAGTTTGACCAGCATCGAGTCGAAGTGCGCCGACACCTCCGCACCCGTGTGGACGGTCCCGCCGTCCAGCCGCACACCCGGACCGCCGGGGGAGCGGTACGCGGAGATGGTGCCGGTGTCCGGACGGAAGCCGTTGACCGGGTCCTCCGTCGTGATGCGGCACTGCATCGCGGTGCCGTTGAGCGTGATGGTGTCCTGGGTCAGGCGCAGGTCGGGCAGCGTCATGCCCGCGGCGATGCGCAGCTGCGCGATCACCAGGTCGCGGCCGGTGACCTGCTCCGTCACGGTGTGCTCGACCTGGATGCGCGGGTTCATCTCGATGAAGACGTGGTTGCCGCGCTCGTCCACCAGGAATTCCACGGTGCCCGCGTTCACGTACCCGATGTGCCGGGCGAAGGAGACCGCGTCGGCGCAGATCCGCGCCCGCAGCTCCGGGTCCAGATTCGGGGCCGGAGCGATCTCGACCACCTTCTGGTGGCGGCGCTGGAGCGAGCAGTCCCGCTCGTACAGGTGCACCACATTGCCCTCGGCGTCGGCCAGGATCTGCACCTCGATATGGCGGGGATTGATCACCGCCTGCTCCAGGAACACCGTCGCGTCACCGAACGCGGACCGCGCCTCGCGCATCGCCGCGTCGATCGCCTCGCGCAGCTCACCGGCCTCCGCGACCCGCCGCATGCCGCGCCCGCCGCCCCCGGCGACCGCCTTCACGAAGACCGGGAAGCCGATCTCCTCCGAGGCCGCGACCAGGGCGTCCACGTCCTCGGACGGCTCGGAGGACTTCAGCACCGGCACGCCCGCCTCCCGGGCCGCCGCCACCGCCCGCGACTTGTTGCCCGTCAGGTTCAGCACCGACGCTGGGGGGCCGACGAAGGTGATGCCGGCCTCCGCGCACGCCGCCGCCAGGTCGGGGTTCTCCGAGAGGAAGCCGTAACCGGGGTAGATCGCGTCCGCCCCCGCCTTGCGGGCCGCCCTCACCACCTCGTCCACCGACAGATAGGCCCGCACCGGATGCCCCGGCTCACCGATCCGGTACGCCTCGTCCGCCTTGGCCCGGTGCAGCGAGTTGCGGTCCTCGTGCGGATACACGGCCACCGTGGAGATGCCCAGCTCGAAGGCCGCGCGGAACGCGCGGATCGCGATCTCCCCGCGGTTGGCGACCAATACCTTGTCGAACATCGGACTCCCCAGTCGTGTCGCGGGTGTGTGGCGTCGAGGACGGGCGGTACGGCACGGACACGCTGCTCCGCGTCGGAGACCGTACGGCGGTGGCGAGGTGCTCCGTGACCTGCCGGGTGCGGAGCGTTTCGACACCGTACCGGAGACTTCCCCCGAGATCGCGAGGGCAAAAGATGGCTTGCGTCACGCCCCAAAACGTCCCCCGGACGCAGTCCTGGCACCGGACGTTTTGCCGGTTCCCGGCGGCGGGGCCATGCTGGTGGGCATGGCCGACCATGCCGGCCCCGAACCCGTCGCCGCCGTCCGGCGCGCCCTCCGCCTGCTGGAGGCCGCGGGCGCCCACGGGGGCGGGGCCACCGCGCAGCAGCTGGCCCGGGAGGCGGGGCTTCCCCCGGCCACCGTGCACGGACTGCTGCCCCCGCTGGTCGGTGACGGCTACCTGAGGGAGCTGGAGGACCACACCTACGTCCTCGCCGGCGACGCCCCGGGCGGCGGCCCCGGCGAGCAGCCGGTGCCCGCGCGGGTACGGCCCGCCCTCACCGCCCTGCGCAACGATCTGTGGGCGGCCGCCTATCTGACGCTCTACGTGGACGGCGAGATCCGGGTCATGGAGATCGTGGACAGTGCCCGCACCCCGCGCGTGGACCTGTGGGTGGGTCTCGAGGAGGCCGGACATGCCACGGCGCTCGGCAAGACCGTGCTGAGGGAGCTGGACGACGAGGCACGGGCCGACTACTTCTCCCGGCACGATCTGACCGGTCTCACCCCCCGGACCATCACCCACCGGGACGAGCTGGTGCGGCAGCTCGACGGCTCGCCCGCGCCGGTGGTCATGGACCGCGAGGAGTACGTACGCGGCACCACCTGCGTGGCGGTCCCGGTGTACGGCGGCGAGCGGATCGGGTCCCTCGGCATCTCCTTCCGGTCCGACCGGATGTACCGGAGCTCCCAGGTCCGCGAGGAACTGCTGTCGGCCGCCGTCAGCGTGTCCCGCAGGCTCACGCTGCCCGGCTGACCCGCCCGCCCCGCCCTTCAGTCCAGCCGGGTCAGGTCCGGCCGCAGC
Source organism: Streptomyces sp. SAS_281 (assembly GCF_052542855.1). NCBI lineage: Bacteria > Bacillati > Actinomycetota > Actinomycetes > Kitasatosporales > Streptomycetaceae > Streptomyces > Streptomyces sp. SAS_281. The sequence continues at coordinate 24,775 of NZ_JBMNDO010000006.1, read as the reverse complement.
CGCTGCCACACCGGATGGCGCAGCCGCCCCGCCGCCGTCCACTGCGAGGCGCTGACCTCCGCCACGAGCCGGGGCTCCACCCAGTGCGCCCCGGCCACGTCCACCGGCCCCGTGAACGGGGACTCCGGACGCGCGATCACCTCCAGGTACTCCCTCAGCTCGCCCAGCTCCCGGTCGGACATCCCCGACCCCACGGAGCCCGCGTACCGCAGGCCGCCCGGGTCGTCCGTCCCGACCAGCACCGCCCCGGGGACGCCCGGGGGAGCGCCCTTGCGCTGGGTCCAGCCGCCGATGACCACATCCAGCGTCTCGACCCGCTTGGTCTTGCGCCAGTCGGGTGAACGGAGACCCGGTGCGTACGGAGAGGAGAGCCGCTTGGCGACCACCCCCTCCAGGCCCCCGCGCACGACGGTCTCCCACGCCTTCCCGCCGTGCCCGCGGACATAGGACGGAACCGACCAGTGCGGTCCCGCGGACAGCAGCCCCGCCAGGACCGCGCGGCGCTCCTCGTAGCCCAGTGCCGACAGCGGCCGGCCGTCCAGGTACATCACGTCGAAGACCATCAGGTGCGCGGGGACGTCCAGAGCCAGGCGGGCGGCGCGGCGGGCGTTCAGGATGCCCATCCGGCGCTGGAGCAGCCCGAAGTCGGACTGCCCCGACGCGTCCAGCGCCACGATCTCGCCGTCCAGGACCGCGCTGCGGCCGCGCAGGACGTCGCCGAGGGCGTGCAGCTCCGGATAGGCCGGTGTGACGTCGTTGCGCGCCCGCGAGGTCAGCCGCAGGGTGCCGTCGCCCGGCGTCGCGACGACGCACCGGGCTCCGTCCCACTTCGCCTCGAAGGCCCACTCCGTGTCCGGTACGGGGAGCGGGCCGGGCACGGCCAGCATCGGTGCGATCCACAGGGGTGCCCCGGACGCGTCGGCGGGGGTGGGGGCCATAGCCTCCATGGTCGAACGGCCGGCCGCTCCTCGCAGTCCGAGCTCACGCCGCCCAGGCGGACAAGGTCAGCGTGCCCGCGAGAACCCGCCACAACGCCCAGGCGCCCGCGCGGCTCGCCGCGCCGCAGAGCACGTTCCGGGTGCAGTCCGTCTCCCGGTCCTGCCACGCGGCGACGTCCAGGTAGTGGAAGCCGAGCGAGCGGGTGAAGGTGAACCGGATGTGCAGTCCGACGCCCAGGTCGTGTCCGGGGAGCGTGGCGATCTGGAGGTGGTCGCCGGCGGCGGACTCCACGCGCACCGGATTGCCGCCGAGCAGATCGCAGGTGTCGCCCGTACGGACGCGGCCCGGGCAGCTCCCGCTCACCGGGAACAGCCGGAAGTTGTCCGTGAGCTGCCGGCGTACGGCCTCCGGCGTGGTGAACGGGTGGACGCCGAGCCCGTAGCCGTACCAGTACAGCAGGCGCCGGCCGTCGAGGCAGCGCTCGTGGTCCGGGTCGCACGCGGCCGTCCGCCCCGCCCCGGTGTCCGCGCGGACAGCCGGGGCGGCGAGCGCCAGGGCGAGGCACGGGGCCACCGCGAGCGCCAAGACGCGCCGGGCGGCCCGGCGCTCACGGGGCACGGCTCAGCCCGGTGACTCGTCCGGCACCGGATGCTCCGGGTGCACTCCGGCATTGCGGGCGGCGCCGCGCCCCGACCCGGACTCGTCGGGGTCGGGCAGGTCGTTCCGGCCGTCGTCCCCCTCGTGCCCGGCGGGTGGCGGGGCCGGCACGTCCATCGGGTCCTCGCCCTCCTGGACCTGCTGGTCGGGCATGTCCGCGGGCACCGGAGGGGGGCTCGGGGACGCGCCCTCGTGGACAGGGCCCTCTGGTCTGCGGTCCGTCATGGAAGATCCTCCGTCGTCGTCCCCGCGGGCAGGCGGCGGGGCATCGGTAGCCTCGCGGTGCCCGGGTACCCGCGGCGGGTCGGCCAACTCATTGTCGGCCGGTCGGGACCGCACGGCATTTCCGCCGGGCCCGCGACGACGGCGTACGGCCCCGCTCAGCGCACCCGGGCGAGCAGGAACATCTGCGGTTCGGGCACGGCGGCCGGGATGGCGGGCACGAACATCGTGCTCTCCCGGGACAGGACGGTGAACCCGGCGTCCTCCACCAGCGCGGCGAACGCGTCCTCGCCGAAGCTGGTCACCTGGACCGGCTGCCCCATGAACGTGCCGCTGACGCCCTCCACGTCGAACGGCACCGTCGCCACGGCCAGATGGCCCCCCGGCCGCAGCACCCGCGCGGCCAGGCGCAGCACGTCGGCCTGGTCCCCGCGTTCCATCTGCAGCAGCGCGAAGTACAGGCACACCGCGTCGAAGGAGTCGTCCTCCAGCGGGAGCGTACGGATGTCGGCGCAGCGGAACTCCGCCCCCGGCACCTGGCGCGAGGCGATGTCCACCATCACCGGCGAGACGTCGACCCCCAGTACCTCGTGCCCGGCGTCCACGAGGGTCTGCGCCGTCGGCCTGCCCGTACCGCTGCCCACGTCCAGTACGCGCCCGTGCGGCGGCAGCACCCCCAGAAGCCGTTCCAGCGAGGCGCGGTGCGTGGCCGAGGCGGCGAACGCCGCCTCGTAATCGGTGCCGAGAGCGTCGAACACGGCTGCGGCGGTGTGACCTCGTCCCGCTGACATGGCAGGCCCCTTCCTGTTCCGGTGCACCCACTTCTACTGCAACAGGCGCACCCCCGCCGCGGAACAGCCGTAATCCGGTGCGCCGCGCCTCAGCGCCCGCCCGCCACCCGGAGCACCGTCCCCGTCGCGTACGAGGCGTCCGGGGAGAGCAGCCAGGCGATGGCGCCCGCGATCTCGTCCGGTTCGCCGGGGCGGCCGAGCGGGGTGCCGGGGCCGAGCTTGTCGGGGCGGGCCGGGTCGGCGTGGAAGCCGGTACGGATGACGCCGGGGGCGACCGCGTTGACGCGGATGCCGGACGGGCCGACCTCCTTGGACAGGCCGACGGTCATCGTGTCGACGGCCCCCTTGGCGGCGGCGTAGTGCACGTACTCGCCGGGGCTGCCCAGCGTGGCGGCGGCCGACGACACGTTGACGATCGCCCCGCCGCCCGTCCGCGTCATGTCCCGCACCGCGCGGCGCGCGCAGAGCAGGTAGCCGAGGACGTTGACCTCCAGGGCGCGCCGCATGCCCGCCGCGTCGGCCTCGGCCAGCGGGCCGACCGGGCCGCTCATCCCCGCGTTGTTGACCAGGCCGGTGACCGGGCCCAGCTCCGCGGCCGCGGTGTCGAAGAGGCGGTCCACGTCCGTCTCGTCCGCCGTGTCCACCCGGACCGTCACGCAGCGCCGGCCCGTCCCGCGTACCGCCTCGGCGACCTGCTCCGCAGCGTCGGCGTCCGAACGGTAGGCCAGTGCGATGTCATGGCCCTGACCCGCCAGCCGGACGCAGACCGCCGCACCGATGCCGCGGCTTCCTCCGGTGACGACGGTGACGGGTTGACCGTTCATGGCAGGCCCCACTTTCCTCGTACTCGCGTGCGGAGCCATCGTAGGCGGGGGTGATCATCCGTCCCGGAGGGGGTCGGAACGCGGCGGTGGACTGCCACCCACTCATGGAAGGGTGACAGTCCACCGGTCTGTGCGCCCCGCTCTCACACGGGCAGGCCGTCCGGCCGCTCGCTCTGCTCCTGGAGCTTGCGTGCCTTCTCCTGGAGCCTTCGGCGCTGCTCCGGGTCGCTGGTGCGCTCCGCGGCCTCGGTCAGGTGGCGCGCCTTCTCGCGCATCTGCTGGGCGCGGTTCACCTCTCGTGCAACGCTCATCGTCACTCCTCGGGACGTAGGGGAGAGCGGGCCCCTTCAGAGAAGCAGCGGGCCGTCACCATCGCACGCCGAAGCATCACGCACCGTGAAGACCGCAGGTGGGGGGCGGGGGGACGGAACCGTCCCCCGGCGCTGGCATGATCGAGGGTATGAACGAGCGCATGATCGCCGCGTGTGACGGGGCGTCGAAGGGTAATCCGGGGCCGGCCGCCTGGGCCTATGTGGTGGCCGACGCCGAGGGGCGTCCCCAGCGGTGGGAGGCGGGGCCGCTCGGCACCGCCACCAACAACGTCGCCGAGCTCACCGCCCTCCAGGAGCTCCTGGAGTCCGTGGACCCCGCCGTGGCGCTCGAGGTCCGGATGGACTCGCAGTACGCGATGAACGCGGTCACCAAGTGGCTGCCCGGCTGGAAGCGCAACGGCTGGAAGACCTCGGCCGGCAAGCCCGTCGCCAACCGCGACCTGGTGACCCGGATCGACGCACTCCTCACCGGGCGCGCCGTGAGCTTCGTCTACGTCCCCGCCCACCAGGTGGACGGGGACCCGCTCAACGCGCTCGCGGACCAGGCCGCCAGCGAGGTCGCCGTCACCCAGAGCGCCGCCGGCACCGCGCACGGCTCGGCCACCCCCGTACCTGCGCCCTCCCGCGCCACCGAGGGCCGCCGCACCGGTGCGACGGCCCAGCGGACCGCTCCGCGCAAGACGGGGAGCGGGGCCACCATCCGGGCCAAGTTCGCCGGCCGCTGCCACTGCGGACGGCCGTACGCGGCCAAGGACATGATCGCGAAGAACGACCACGGCTGGGGCCACCCGGAGTGCCGCACCGCCTCCGCCTGAGCAACCGCTCCGGGCGGCCGTCAGCTGCCGACAGCTCACGCAGGCCCACCGGATGGGGCGATCTTCCCGCGCGGCGCACCTCCCCGTGCCATGATGCGGCTCCGGCGGCGCGCGGGGAGCGCCGCCGGGGGAGCGGTGGCGACACCGGGACGCTGGGGGGCGCATGGAAACCACGACGACGGTGCTCGGCCGGCTGCGCGGGGCGCAGAAGACGGCCAAGGGGGTGTCGCTCTACTCGCGGTACCTGAACCGCCCGGCCGGCCGGATCTTCGCCGCCGGCGCGTACCGGCTCGGCATGACGCCCAATCAGGTCACCCTGACCAGCGCGGTGTTCACTTTCGCCGCGATCGCCTGCGTGGCGCTGGTGCGCCCGGGGCCCTGGCCCGCGGTCCTGGTGTACCTCGGTCTCGCCGTGGGCTTCGCCCTCGACTCGGCCGACGGGCAGCTCGCCCGGCTGACGGGGCGCGGGGGGCCCGACGGCGAATGGCTGGACCATGTGGTCGACTGCGCCAAGATGATCCTCGTCCACACCGCCGTGCTGATCGCGTTCCACCGGTACTTCGACCTGCCCGGCGACGGCTGGCTGCTGCTGCCGCTCGGCTTCCTGTTCGTCGCCGTGCTGACCTTCTGCGCCGGGCTGCTGCGCGAACAGCTCGGCAGGGCGGCGGCGCACGGCACCGCCCGGGGGGCCGGACCAGCCGCGCCGCCGTCCCGGCTGCGGGCCGTGGCGCTGCTGCCCGCCGACTACGGGGTGTTCTGCCTGGTCTTCCTGCTGCTGGCCGACGAAACGGCGTTCCGGATCGGGTACGCCGTACTCGCCGCCGCGCACGCGCTGTTCCTCGTCCTCTTCCTGGGCAAGTGGTTCAGGGAGCTGAAAGCGCTCCGGGCGCACTGACGAGCGTGTCCAGAGCCCGGCGCAACTGGGTGCTGGAGGTGTGCACGGTGTACGGGAAGTACACCACCTCCACGCCCACCTCGGCGAAGTCGCGTTCGAGCTTCCTGCCCCTGTCGGTGTCCCGCCAGTCGTCTCCCTTGAAGATGACGTCGAACCTGACCTGCTGCCAGGTCTCGACCTTCTCCGGCACCGTCTCCACGAAGGCGGCGTCCACGTACCGCACGCTCCGCACGATCTCCAGCCGTTCCGGGAGCGGGATCACCGGGCGGTGTCCCTTGGCGAGCGTGGCCATCTCGTCGGAGACCACTCCCGCCACCAGGTAGTCGCACTGGCTGCGCGCATGACGAAGGATATTGAGGTGTCCCACATGGAACAGGTCGTAGACCCCCGGCGCGTAACCGACCCTGTGCACCATCCGTTCTCTCCCCCCACGGTGAACGCGATGTCCGCGATAGTCCAACGACCTTACTGTGAAGACCACTTGCGCATCTCATGAACGGATAAGCTCGCTTTTGGGGCTGTTCCTCGGTGGAACACAGACGGCTCCGGGGGGAAGGCGATCGCCCGATGGCAGACGAAGAGCAGCACCGCAGACCGTTCGAGCACCGCCGCCTGCTGGTGGTCTCCACCAACTACGCACCGGAGCTGACCGGCATCGGCCCGTACGCCGCCCAGCTCGCCGAGCACTGGGCCGCCTCCGGCGCCGACACCCACGTGCTCACGGGCATGCCGCACTACCCGGCCTGGCGGACCGACGCCGCGTACCGGGGCGTGTGGCGCACCGAGGAACGGCGTGCGGGCGTCACCGTGCACCGCAGGCGCCACTACGTGCCGCCCCGCCAGAGCGCGGTGCGCCGAGCCGCCTTCGAGGGCAGCGTCCTCGCGCACGGCCTCCTCGCGCCGCCCGCCGTCCGGCCCGACGCGGTGGTCTCCCAGATGCCCAGCCTCGCCGGCGGGGTCATCGGCGCCCGCCTCGCGCGACGCCACCGGGTGCCGTACATACCCGTCGTCCAGGACCTGATGGGCGCCGCCGCGGCCCAGAGCGGCATCCGCGGCGGGGACAGGGCGGCGGCCCTCGCCTCGAAGGCCGAGCGGTTCGCGCTGCGCGCCGCGACCCTCGTCGGCGTCATCCACGAGAGCTTCGTCCCCCGCGTCACCGCCTACGGGGTGGACCCCGGGCGCATCCGCACCGTCCCCAACTGGAGCCATGTGCACACCCCTTCGGCCGACCGCTCCGCGACCAGGGCCCGGCTCGGCTGGCGCGAGGACACACCCGTCGTCCTGCACTCCGGCAACATGGGACTCAAACAGGGCCTGGAGGTCCTGGTCGACGCGGCCCGCCTCGCCCCCGGGATCCGGATCGTCCTGATGGGCGACGGCAATCAGCGCGAGGCCCTCCGCGCCCGGGCCACGGGGCTGCCCAACCTCGACTTCCTGCCCCCGGCCGGCGCGGACGAGTTCACCGACATCCTGGCCTCCGCCGACGTCCTCGCCGTCACCCAGCGCGCCTCGGTGCTCGACATGAGCGTGCCGTCCAAGCTCACCTCGTACTTCGTGTCGGGACGCCCCGTCGTCGCCTCGGTGGCCGAGGAGGGCGGAACCGCCGACGAGGTGCGGCGCTCCGGCGCCGGGCTCCTCGTCGCGCCCGAGGACCCGGCAGCCGTGCTCGGCGCCGTCCGCAAACTGGTCGAGTCACCCGCCGAGGCCGACGCCCTCGGCGCCCACGGGCCGCGCTACGTGGCCCGCCACCTGGGCCGGGAAGCGGCGCTGGCCCGTTTCGACGCCCTGCTCACCGAGGCCCTGCGGGACGGCCGGGAAGGGCCACGCCGATGACCGAGCCGATCCGCACCCTGGACGAGCAGGACGAACCCGCCCTGCTCCGGGACCAGTTCCGCCAGCTCCTGCGCTACCGCGCGCTCCTCGTCACCGGTGTGCTCCTCGGCCTCCTCGGCAGCGGCTGGCTCGCTCTGAGCGGCGACGACACCTACGCGGCCACCGGCGAGGTGTCCGTACGCTCCGCCACCTCCGACCCCTTCGCCGCCGGCGCCTCCGCCGACAAGGGGATCAACATCGGCTCCGAACGCCAGACCGCCGTCAGTGACGCCGTGGGCACCATCGCGGCCGGTACGCTCGCGAAACAGGGCGACACCGTCGAGGTCGGCGCACTGCTCTCCGGACTCCAGGTCACCAACCCGCCCAACACCCTCGTCCTCAAGTTCGCCTACACCGGCCGCACCCCCGAGCGGGCCAGGGCCAGGGCCGAAGCCCTCGCCGAGGCGTACCTGGAGATACGCCGGGAGCGCACCGAGGACAGCATCGACAACATGATCGACGGCTACCGCGCCCAGCTCAAACCCCTCACCGAACAGCGCGACCGGCTCGCCGAGCAGGAGACCGGCACCAGCGGCGACGACGTCACCAGCGCACGCGCCAACCTCATCGTCGCCATCTCCGGGCTCAACCAGAAGATCTCCGAACTCCGCGCCCTGGACACCACGCCCGGCTACCTCAACAAGAAGCCCGTCGCTCCGCAGCACCCCACCGGGGCGGGGCTGCCGCTCCTCCTCGGACTCGGCGGCGTCGTCGGACTCGCCCTCGGGCTGCTGATGTCCTGGGTGCGCCTGGTCTTCGATCCGGCGGTCCGCTCCACCCGGGAACTCGTCCGCTCCCTGGGCGCGCCCCTGCTCGGCACCCTGCCCAGGGAACGCTCGACCGCCGGCACCCTCCTCGCGATCGGCCGCCCCGGCAGCAGGCTCGCCGAGGAGTACCGGGCGGTCGCCTTCCGGCTCGCCTACGACCCGTCCTTCGCGGAACGCCGCCGCCTCCTGGTCACCGCGCCCCGGGGCGACAACGACATGGCGCGGGCCGCCGCCGCCAACCTGGCCGCCGCCTTCGCCGAGATGGGCCGCGACGTCCTGCTGTTCGAGGCCGACCTGCGGACCCCGTCCCTGGCCGCCGACCTCGGCGCCGCCCACCCGGGCCGCAGCCCCCGCTGGGCGACGGGCAGCCAGGACCGGGGCTGGCCGTCCGACAGCCGGGCCAACGTCGACGTTCCGGGGTCGGGCGCGTTCACCCTGGTCGCGGGGCGCCGCACCGACAACGTGCCGCGCGCCCTGACCTCCGCCCCCGTCAGCCGCATCATCGCCGAGGGGGGCAGGCCCGGAGCGGTCGTCATCGTGCTCGCCCCGCCCGTCCTGTCGTACGCGGACGCCGTCGCACTCGTCGACCGCGTCGAAGGCGTCGTCATCGTCTGCCAACCGCGCGAGGTGCACCGCAGCGACCTCGAACGCATCCGCGAGATCATCGGCGCGGCGGGCGGCTCCGTCCTCGGCACCCTGCTCCACCCCGGCCACGGCCGGCGGGACCGGCGGGTCCGCGGGAAGTCCGGCGGTGACCGGCTTCCGGGACACCGCCCCTCGGGACAGGGGCCCACGGCCCCGGCCGGCAGGTACGGCGACCCCGATGTGGCCGGCCGCACCGGCGACCCCGCCGAGACGCTGGGACTGCGCACCGTGGACGGCGGCCACGGACGCGACGGCCACAACAGCGCCGCCGGACATCGATGAGAGCCCGTACCGCGATCGTCTGCTCGGTCGCGGACCAGGGGGTGGCGGCCCTCACCAACATCCTGGTGCTGGTGGCGGCCGCCCGGCTCTCGACCGTGGCCGGCTTCGCCCGCTTCTCCGCCGTCTACCTCGTCTTCACCGTGCTGCTCGGCGTCTCCGGCGCCTTCACGGGGCAGCCGCTCGTGCTGCGCAGGGGCGGCGGCGAGGACACCCGGGGCGCCTGCCGGTCCGCCCTCTGCCTCACCCTGCTCGCCGCCACCGCCCTCGGCGCTCTGCTCGCCGCCGTCTGCGTGGCGCTGCCCGGCTCCACGGCACGGGCCCTGATGACGCTGGGCCTGGTGCTGCCGGTGGTGCTGGGGCAGGACATCGCCCGTTACGCCTTCGCCACGCTGCACGCCCAGCATCTGGCCCTGGCCGCCGACACCCTCCGGCTGGTCTGCGTCATCGGCGCCCTGGCCGTACAGCCGCACGGGGCGCCGGCCGCCCGGCTGGTCGCCGTCTGGGGACTCTCCGCGCTCCCCGCGCTGCTGCTGTCGGCGGTCGCCCTGCACCGCAGGACCAGGGGGGCCCCGGTGGCGCTGAGGCCGATGCTCGCGAAGGGGCACCTCGGCCGGCGGTTCGTGGTCGAGTTCGGCGTGGGCAACGCCACCTCCCAGCTCTCCGTGCTCGGCCTCGGCGCCGTCGGCAACCCGCTCGTCGTCGGCGCCCTGCGCGGCGCCACCACGCTCTTCGGCCCGCTCAACGTGCTGTTCACCTCCGCCACCGGCTTCGGCCCCCCGCTCCTCGGGCGGCTCGCGACCGACCGGCTCCGGGTGCGCGCGACGGCCGCGCTGGCCGGCGTCCTGGCCCTGACGGCGGCCTCCTGGGCCACCGTCCTCGCCCTGCTGCCCGGCTCCGTGGGCCGCCACCTGCTCGGCGCGACCTGGCCCACGGCGGCGGCGCTCCTCCCGGCCACCGGCAGCCAGTACGCGGCGATGGCCGCCGGCACCTGCGGACTGCTGGCACTCCGGCTCCTCGACCCGCGCTCCACGCTCTCGATCCAGGTGGTGTTCTCGCTCGCCGCGGTCGCCTTCCTCGCCACCGGCTACGCGATCGGCGGGGTGACCGGGGCGGCCTGGGGCCTCTGCCTGGGTTCCGTCTGCAAGGCCGTCGCGACCTGGACCCGGGTGGTCCGGCTGAACCGGTCGGGCGCGCGGGCACCGGGGCGGATCAGCGCGGACGCCGCCCGGACCTGAAACTCGTCACCAGCGCCAGACACAGGGCCACGATCGCCAGCTTCCCCGCCGCCTGCAACAACGGACCGCGCAGCAGGATGAAGGTGTACCCGGCGACCAGCGGTGCCGCGATCGCCAGCACACTGCCGGGGCCCGGCCCGTCCCGTGAGACCGCCCGCGCGTAACGCCGGTCGGTGCGCGCGGCCCCGTACCCCGTCAGCGCCAGCCCGCCGACCAGGCCCACCACCCCGAAGTCGACCCACAGCTCCGCCCACAGCGGTGCGGAGAGGTTGGTCATGTTCATCCCCATCCACTGCCCGACGCGCACCCCGGTGTCCTCCGGCTTCCCGCTCCACACCGCCCTCGGCACGAAGAAGAACGCGGACCCCGCCAGCTGCCGCCCGTAGGTGTGCCCACGGGTACCGACCCAGGTGACCGTATTGGCGAACATCACCGTCTGGTCGTAGTCCTTCGTGGCCAGCGGCTCGAACACCGACGACGACTGGACCGGCCGGTACCCCTCGTCGTCGTACCGGAACCGGTCCGCGTACGGGAACAGCACCAGCGCCCCGATCACCCCGAGCGCCAGCACCGAGCGGTACATCGCCGCACTGCGCGGAAACGCCGTGAACAGCAGCGAGACCAGCACCGTCAGGAACCAGTAACGCGCGTTGGACACCGGATTGTTGACGATCAGGTTGACGACGGCCAGCGCGCACCACACCAGTACGGTGGAGGGCGAACGCCTGGCCCGGCGCGAGGTCACCAGCCTGCGCGTGTAGAACAGCAGCGCCAGCAGCGCGGGAACGGTGCCGAAGCCCTTCAGGAACGCCGAGCCCACATTCGACTCGCCGGACGCCACCCCGCTCTCGGCGACCGACGCGCTGATCTCCTGTCTGCTGGAGAAGAAGACCGCGGGCCCGCCCAGCTTCAGCACGTAGTACCCGCTCGCCGCCAACGCCACCAGCACCAGCAGTCGCAGCCGCACCGGGTGGGCGGTGGCACCGTGCCCGTCCCCGCGCGCCGTGCGGCGGCGGCGCAGCGGGCGCCGTGAAGCCAGCAGCGCCCCCAGGTCGAAGGCCGCGCACCCCACGAGCACCAGCGCCACGGCGGTCACCAGGTCGCCGCGCGGCCCGACCGCGGGCGTCGGCGTCTGGCCGATGACCACCTGCGCGAACGGCGCCACCCCCATCGCGATGTACACGAACATCCAGAAGACGCCCTGGAGGAGGCGCCGCCGCGTGGACAGGATCATCGTCGAGAGCCGCGCCCCCGAGTAACAGGTCAGGACGAGTTGCAACCAGTACGCGGTGTCCCGCACCCCGGTCCCGGGCTGGGCGGCGATCAGCGCGGGCAGGAAGCACACCAGGCCGAGGACGATCGGCACGGCCAGCGCACGCGACAACATCGCCCAGGACAGCGGGCGGGCGGGCGTGGACCGCACGCCCTCGTGCACGGATGCCATCAACTCCCCGTCTCCGAAGCTTGGTTGCGTGACTACACATTAACGAATCACCACACGTGAGGAGATGTGGCGACTAGTCTGGGCAGGGCCGGACGAGGGGGACCCTGGTGAAGATCCTGCACATCGTCACGCTGCACACCCCGGACCACGCCTTCGGCGGTCCGACCCGGGTGGCCCTGAACCTCTCCAAGGTCCAGCGCGCCGGGGGCGACGACGCCAGGATCATGGCGCTCGGTGACGGCTTCGACGGCCCGCTGCCGCACGAGGTGGAGGGCGTCCCCGTCCACCTCTTCCAGGCCCGCCACCTGCTGCCGGTGTTCGAGGTCAGCGGGATCACCTCGGCGGCCCTGCTGAGGACCGCGCACCGCATGATGCGCGGCGCCGACCTCGTCCACGTCCACCTGATGCGCGACCTGGTCACCCTGCCCGCCGCCCTGCTCGCGCTGGCCTCCGGCACACCCCTGGTCGTCCAGACCCACGGCATGGTCGACCCGACCGAGAAGCGCGTCGCCCAGCTGACCGACGTCCTGGGCGTACGCAAGGTGCTGCGCGGCGCCGACGCGGTGCTCCACCTCACCGAGGCCGAGCGCCTCGACGTCAACGCCGTCGCCGCCCCCGTGCCGCTCACCCGGACCGTGCGCCTGGTCAACGGGGTGCGCCCGCAGCCCTTCAAACCGTGCCGCGAGCCCGGCCGGCCGCCGACCGTGCTCTTCCTCGCCCGCATCCAGCAGCGCAAGCGCCCCGAGGACTTCGTCGCCGCGATGCCCGCCGTCCTGGCCGAGCACCCCGACGCCCGCTTCGTCCTCGCCGGTCCGGACACCGGTGCCCTGCCGGACACCCTCGGACTGGCGCGTCGCCTCGGTGTGACGGGCTCGCTGGACCACGTGGGGCCGCTCGGCCACGAGGAGGTGCTGGCGGCGGGCCGCGAGGCCGATGTGTACGTCCTGCCGTCCATCGAGGAACCCCTGGGCGTCTCGGTCCTGGAAGCGATGTCCGTCGGCACGCCCGCCGTCATCACCCGCACCTGCGGCCTGGGGCCCGATGTGGCGCGCGCCGGCGCCGGCCGGGTCATCGACAGCCGTGTCGGGGAGGACGCCGCCAACGCGGACAAGGTCGCGCGGGCGGTCCTGGAGCTGCTGGAGCCGGACGCCAACGCCGTGGCGGGCAAGGCGGCGTGGGAGCTGGTCAACGAGCACTTCACCATCGAGGTCGTCACCCGTACCCTCCGGCGGACCTACGAGGACGTGGTCCGCCGGAGGGCGAAGGCGTCAAGGTGACGGCCTGTCCCGCGACTTGAGGGCGATCTGCCACCGGTAGAAGCTCATCGCCAGGGCGAAGTCGAATCCGGCGCGCCCGTCGAGGAAGCCCCGCCGGTAGACGTACATATAGGCGAAGGACAGGAGCGGCTTGAACGGCGCCTTGTGGAACAGCTGCCCCTGCCGTGACTTGGCACGACGAACCTGCTCCTTGACCTCCGGATGGTGGTTGAGCCACGCCTCCCAGTCCGAGTAGCGGTTGTGCCGCTCGAACCAGGCGGTCACCGGGTCCAGGTCCTGGTGCTCGATCGGATGGCGCAGCGCCGCCGTGCTCTGTGCGACCGGCTGGTAGTGCCCCTCCACCTCTCCGATCCCCGGCGCCTCCAGATCGCCCACCTCCGGGTAGTGGCAGCGGGTCCGGTCGGTCAGGGAGCGTTTGCGGATGGTGTAGCCGTGCCGCAGCCGCTTCCCGGAGAACCAGTAGCCGAGCGGGATGTCGTACGCGGCCGGCTTCGGCGCTCCCGGATCGGCGAAGATCCCCCGCAGCTCGGCCAGCAGCCCCGGGCTCAGCCGCTCGTCCCCGTCGAGCAGCAGGATCCAGTCCAGATCCGTGCGCACCTGGTCCAGGCACCACTGCTTCTTCCGCGGGTGCCCGCCGTCCCAGGTGTACAGGACGACCTCGGCACCGCACTCGGCGGCGATCTTCGCCGTGTCGTCGGAGCTGTGCGAGTCCACGACGACCACCGCCTCGAAGTGGTCGATGACCGACCGCACGGCCTCCGCGATGTTGAGCCCCTCGTTCTTCGTGGGGATCGCCACGGCTATCGGCAGCTTGTTCATCCGTTGTCCCCTTCGGGCAGCCAGGCGTAGCAGCCTGTGGAGGTGAAGGCGAGCGCCGCCCCCGGAATCGTGAGCGCGGCCCGTTTCCCGTCGTGCGAGGAGCCGGAGGCCAGGACCTTCCCGCCGGGGCCGGTCACCTCCCAGGTGCAGTCCGCGGTGGGGGAGACGTTCCGGTAGCGGCCGGGCCGCAGCCCTGCGCCCCGGTGCACACCGTCGGCGTACCCGTGCGAGGCCCGCTCCACGAGGTCCTCGTGCCGGGGGCAGAGATGGGCGACGGCGGGCTGCGCGCCGGTGATCTCGCCCGTCACGACGGCGCCCACCGCCGTGTCGCGGTCCACCTTGACCAGGTAGTCGAGCCGGGCGCAGGTCTCCTGCCCGGTCTGCAGCACCGCCGCCGGGTCCGTCCCCACGGGCACCCGGTCGGTCAGGTACTCCTTCTGCTTCTTGGTGAACGTGCCGGTGGCGGGCGTCAGCCGGTCGGTGGGGATCTTGGGCGGCTCGCTGCCGCGGGAGGGCCGGGGGCCGGCGGACGCGGCCCCGGACGGCTCCGCGTCCGCCCCGGCCACGGGGCCGGAGGAGACGCCGGAGGGCGCCTCCGCCGCGTTGTCGCCCCCGTCCCCGCGCCCGTCACCGGAGGACGAGCCGCAGGCGGCCAGCGCCGCCGTCGCGAGAACGACGGCGGCACCGGCCAGGAAGGCGTTCCTCATCCGCTGTTCCTCAGCGCGTAGTGGGCACTGACCTGGGTGGCGGTCAGCGCGGCCGGGTAGACGGCGGTCTCGTCGATCTGGCCGGCGAAGAAGTTGCTCGTCGGCCGGTTCGGCCAGGTCGCGAGGTTGTCCCCGCCCACCCGCCAGTAGCCGGTGTAGTTCGCGCTCTTGGTGTACCGCGAGTTCGAGGCGCGCAGCTGCCCGTCCACGTACAGGGCCATGCCGCCCGAGCCCTGGGTGGCGACGACGTGGTGCCAGGCGCCGTCGTTGTACGCCCCGGTCGTGCTGACGGTCTGGCCGCCGTTGTTGGAGGTGCCGAACGTCAGACGCCCGTCGTTGAGCATGTACACGTGCTTGTCGTACTTGCCGCTCAGCTCCATGGTGTTGCTGCCGAAGCCGATGATCTTCCCTCCCCGGGTCGTCGTGGTCTTGATCCAGGTCTCCACGGAGAAGGCCGTGATCTGGGACCGGCTGCGGTTGCCGTACGCGTACTGGGTGGACCCGTTGAAGCCGATGGCGGTCGAGGGCCCGGCCACGGCCGCCGGGGTCTGCCGGTACGAGGGCGAGCCGCGCAGGAAGCCGTTGTCGAGCCCCGCCCCCGTGTCGGCGGCGAAGGTGGAGGTGCCCTCGTCGTAGCGCCAGTACAGGGTCGCCCCGTCGGAGAGCACCTTCGCCGGATAGCTCTCGGCCTTGGCGGCCACGGTCGCGCTCACCGCCGGCGACTTCGCGCTGGTGTTGGTGCCGTCGCTCGCGCTGATCCGGTACGTGTGGGTCTCACCGGGTGCGACGTCGGTGTCCGTCCACCGCAGCTGCGGACGGTCCCAGAACACGGAGTACCCCGTCGTCGTGCGGACCGGGGTGGATGCCCCGTCCTTGTAGATCCGGTACGTCAGCACCCCGTCGTCGGTGTCGAAACTGGTCTGCCAGTTCACGTCCACCTTGCCCGGGGCGACCGTGGAGACGCTGACGTTCGGCACCCAGGGCGCCCCCGTGTCCGGGCCGTCGGCGAACCGGGTGAGCCCCTGCTGCGCCTTGCTGTTGACCGTGGTGAACTCGCCGCCCACCCAGAGGTAGTGGTGGCCGCCCTTGTCGGTCTGCGCCATCACGCGCGGGCCGACCGGCTCGCCGATCCCGTCGTTGGTGTCCGGGAACCACGGCAGCAGCTTCGGGTCGTCCACCGACTGGGCCAGCAGATGCTTGCGCGGCTGGTCGGGGAACTCGCCCATGGACGCGCAGTCGTGCGCGTGACTGCCGCTGTAGAGCACCCCGTCGTGCACCAGCAGGGCCTGCGTGGCCCCCAGGCAGGTGTCGCGCCAGACCTGGTTGAACGTGGTGAGGTCGAGGGCGATCCGGCCGTCGAACACCCCGCCCCCGGTGCCCTCGTTGGCGGTGTAGAACTGCTTGGAATCGCTGGTGAGGTCCTGCACCGTGGAGGTGTTCGGGATGAAGCCCGGGTAGCTCTTGTCCAGGGCGCCGGTGGCGGCGTCCACCACCGCCAGCGCGTGCGAGGTGGTGCCGTTCACGGTGAAGAAGTCCCCGCCGAGCACCACGTGCTGCCCGTCCGGTGCGACCTCCACCGCCCGGCCCACCTCGTCCGCGTTCGCCGTCCACGGCTTCAGCGCGGCACCGGTGGTCACGGCGGCGAAGAAGTTGCGGGACTGCCCCGCCACGCTCTTGAAGTCGCCCCCCAGGTACACCGTGTCATCGGTGACCGAGAGCGCCCGCACGGTGGCCGAGACGGCGACCTTGAAGTTCTGGCGCGGGGTGCAGGTGGCGGTGTCGATGGCCGCGATGTTGCTGACGCCCACCCCGTTCACCGCCCCGAACTGCCCTCCCGCGTAGAGGGTTTCACCGTCCGGGGACAGGGCCAGCGCGCGTACGGTCGCGGTCCCCGAGGAGAGCGTGAACGACAGGGAGCAGCCGGTGGGCGCCCCCGTCGAGGTGTCGAACGCGGCGAAGTTCACCGCGGGCTGCTCGGAGGTCCCGGCCGCTGCCCCCGGCGGCCGTACGGTGGAGAAGGTGCCGCCCGCGTAGACCACACCGTCCTCGGACGCGGCCATCGACCAGACGATGCCGTTGGTCTGCCAGGTGGACAGGTCGTCCGCGGTGATCGAGATGGGCGCGGTGAGGGCGGCGGCCGGGGGACTGCCCGCGGCGGCGGCGCTCAGGGCGCCCGCGAGCAGGCCGAGCGCCGCGGCCGCGGCCCTCGTCCGGCCGCGTCGGCGCCCCGTGGTTCCGTTCATCATTCAGCTCCGAAGGTGAGAACGAGCTGCGGCCCGCTGGCCGCGGTCGAGTAGGCGGAGCCGGGGCCCCGCCCGAACCGGCGCGTGCGGCCCACCGTGTCACCGGTGGGAGTGGGGGCGCGCCGGAGCCTGTTACCGGTCCACGCGCACGGCGGCCCCCGCGAGTTCGTCGGAGAGCCGGCGCACATCGGCGTCGACCATGATCCGGGCCAGCTCCCGGGACCGTACCGCCGGTTTCCAGCCGAGCAGCTGACCCGCCTTCGAGGCGTCGCCGATCAGCGCGTCGACTTCGCTGGGCCGCTCGTACTTCGCGTCGTAGCGGACGTACTCGCGCCAGTCGAGGCCGGCGTGCTCGAAGGCGTACTCCAGGAACTGCCGGACGCTGACCCCCTCACCGGTCGCCACCACGTAGTCGTCAGGGGTGTCGCACTGGAGCATGCGCCACATCGCGTCCACGTACTCGGGGGCGTAACCCCAGTCGCGTACCGCGTCCAGATTGCCCAGGTGCAGCCGGTTCTGCAGGCCCGCCTTGATCCGGGCCACACCACGGGTGATCTTCCGGGTCACGAACGTCTCCCCGCGCCGGGGCGACTCATGGTTGAACAGGATGCCGTTCACCGCGAACATGCCGTACGCCTCACGGTAGTTGACCGTCGCCCAATACGAGTAGACCTTGGCGACGCTGTACGGGCTGCGCGGGTGGAACGGCGTCAGCTCGTTCTGCGGAGGCGGGCTCGCGCCGAACATCTCCGAGGAGGACGCCTGGTAGATCCGGGTGTCGATGCCACTGGCCCGGACCGCCTCCAGGAGCCGGATCGTGCCCAGACCGGTCACATCACCCGTGTACAGCGGCGCGTCGAAGGAGACCCGCACGTGCGACTGGGCGCCCAGGTTGTACACCTCGTCGGGCCGGATGTCCCGGAGCAGGTTCACCAGCGCGACCCCGTCGGCCAGATCCGCGTGGTGCAGCACGAAGGACCGGTGCTCCTGCTCCGGACCCTGGTAGATGTGGTCGATCCGCTCCGTGTTGAAGCTGGAGGAGCGGCGGATCAGGCCGTGGACCGTGTACCCCTTCTGGAGCAGCAGCTCCGACAGGTACGAACCGTCCTGTCCGGTCACCCCGGTGATGAGCGCGGTCTTCGCCACGTGTCCCCCTTCTGCGGTCGCCCGTAAGGCAGTTGGTCATGGAATATCAAGGTCTGAGTGATCCGGGATAAAACGTCACCGTTTCACCCGGCTGCTGGCACAATCCGAAAACATGACGACTGATCTCCCCGGCCCTCCCCGGGAACGAGTCCCGTCCCTGCTACGCCCCGGCGCCCGCGTGTTCGTGGCCGGCCACCGGGGCCTGGTGGGTTCGGCGGTGGTCCGCCGCCTCGCCGCCGACGGCCACGAGGTGATCACTCGCGGCCGCGACCGCCTCGATCTCCGGGACGCCGGGCGGACCGCCGCCTTCCTGCGCGGCATACGCCCGGACGCCGTGGTGCTGGCCGCCGCCCGGGTCGGCGGGATCATGGCCAACAGCACGCACCCCGTGCAGTTCATCGAGGACAACCTGCGCATACAGCTGAGCGTGATCGCGGGGGCGCACGCGGCCGGCACCGAGCGGCTGCTCTTCCTCGGCTCCTCGTGCATCTACCCGAAGCACGCCCCGCAGCCGATCCCCGAGAGTGCCCTGCTCACCGGGCCCCTGGAGTCCACCAACGAGGCGTACGCGCTGGCGAAGATCGCCGGCATCGTGCAGATCCAGTCCTACCGCCGCCAGTACGGTGCCTCCTACATCAGTGCCATGCCGACCAATCTCTACGGGCCGGGCGACAGCTTCGACCTGGAGACCTCCCACGTCCTGCCCGCCCTGATCCGCCGCTTCCACGAGGCCCGCGAGTCCGGCGCGCCGGCCGTCACGCTCTGGGGGTCCGGAAACCCCCGGCGCGAGTTCCTGCACGTGGACGACCTCGCCGCCGCCTGCGCACTCCTGCTGGAGCGCTACGACGACGACACACCCGTCAACATCGGCTGCGGCGACGACCTCACCATCCGCGAACTCGCCGCGCTGGTACGTGAGGTGACGGCCTATCAAGGGGACGTCCGCTGGGACACCGGCAAACCCGACGGCACCCCGCGCAAACTCCTCGACGTCACCCTGCTGTCCTCCCTCGGCTTCGCACCACGCATCCCTCTGAAGGAGGGCATCGCGGAGACGTACTCCTGGTGGCTCCGGCAGCGGGCCGCGTAGCCGCCCCCGCCCGGCCGGGCGGCCCGCCCCCGTCATCGGCGGGCGGCCGACCCGGCCCCTTCCCCCGGCAGTCATCCGCCCCCGTCCTCAGTACGCCCCGCGGCCGTCGGTGACGGCGCGCAGCGTCCGGGCCATGAGCCCCATGTCCATGGCCACCGACCAGTTGTCGACGTACCAGAGGTCGAGCGACACCGTCTCCTGCCACGAGAGGTCGGACCGGCCGCTGACCTGCCACAGGCCGGTCAGCCCCGGCTTCACCGCGAGCCTCCGCAACTCCCGCTCGTCGTACCGGGACACCTCGTCCGGCAGCGGAGGACGAGGGCCGACCAGGGACATGTCACCCTTGAGGACGTTGATGAGCTGGGGCAGTTCGTCCAGCGACGAGCGGCGCAGCAGGCGGCCGACACGGGTCACCCGGGGGTCCCGGCGCATCTTGAACATCGGGCCCTCGATCTCGTTCGCCTCGGCGAGCCCTGCCTTGTGCCGCTCGGCGTCCACCACCATCGTGCGGAACTTCCACATGACGAACGGGTGGTTGTGCTGGCCCTGGCGCACCTGCCGGTGGAAGACCGGGCCCGCCGAGGTGAACCGGACCGCCACCGCGATCAGCAGCAGCAGCGGGGCCAGGGCGACCAGCCCGCAGGCGGCCCCCGCCCGGTCCACCGCCCCCTTCAGGGCCGGCTGGAGCCCCCGGCGCAGCGGCGGCACGATGTGCAGCAGGGTGAGCCCGGCCGCCGACGAGGGCCGGATCCGGTCCGCGGCGGTCTCCGAGAGGTGCGAGAGCACCGACACTTCGAGCCCGCCGTCGTGCAGCCCCCAGGTCAGCCGCCGCAACCGCTCCTCGGCCAGTCCCGGGCCCGGGACCACCAGCGCGAGGTCCGCCTCGTGCGCGAAGGCCGCGCCGAGCACGGTCGAGGCGTCGTCCCCCTCGGGCACCGGAGCCAGCCGCCCCGGCACCGGGACCTCGCAGCTCAGCGCCGCCGCGCCCACCGGCAGCGCGGCCACCACGCGATAGCCGTGGTCCTCCCGCGAGGTGAGCAGCCGCACCGCCCGGTCCACCCCCGGGGCCTCGCCGACCACGAGCACCCGGCGCGCCGTCCGGCGCGTCCCGGACCGGGCCAGCCGGCACGCCCACGAGGTGCCCGCCGCGGCCGGGAGCCCGGGGATCAGGGCGACGACGGCCGCCGCCGGGTCGATGGGCGCGTCGAGGACGGTCCACAGCACCGCCAGCACACCGATGAGCAGCAACCAGTCCCCGGGCGTGGCCAGCGCCCCGGACGGGCGGCCCGGCACACGTAATACGTACCTGCCCCGCGCGGCCCGGACCGCGCACCACACCAGGGTGGCCGCGAACGCCCCGGCCAGCGCCTGGGGCTGCCCGCCGGCGCGGAGCACCAGCCAGGCGGGTAAACCGAGTCCGGCGGATTCGGCGCACACCGCCAGGGTCAGCAGGCCCGGGTGCCTGCCGGGCGCCCCGGCGCCGCGCTCGCGCCGTACGTCCGGGAGCTGCCGCGGCCGGCGGATGTCCCGGTCGTACGGCAGTCCTGAAGAGGTCCGCGGCCGTGGCGCCCCCGCCAGTCCCACGGGCCTCGGTATATCGGATTCGGGTAGCTCGACATGCCCCATGAACCCCCCAGTCACAGTCGCATCGCCACAAACGGGGCGCATCCGCCGATCCAGTGGACTGACGGACGCGCCCTCGCTCGGTGCACGATATCCACACACATGGCATTTCGCTGGAGTTCCGGTGAACTTCAGACAGGCGCGGTGATCCGGGACTCGTCCCGATCCGTACCGGATCTCAGGTTCTGTGCGCACCTGTTGGTATGTGTGACGTGCGTCAAACGGTTGGTGTGCGGATATGTACCTCGGTCGACAACTACCGTACGTGCTCGCGCGGTTGCGCGGGTGGTGTTCGGGCCGCTCGATTCCGGCGGCCGACGGGCGGTCTGGGAGAATGCGGTGTCGGGAGAACGTGCCCGGCCATGAGTGGAAGAGGGACGTACGGTGACCCCCGCGGAGAAGAACTGGGCCGGCAACATCACCTTCGGTGCGAAGCGGCTGTGCGTGCCGCGATCCGTCCGCGAACTACGCGAGACGGTCGCCGCCTCGGACGCCGTGCGCCCCCTGGGCACCCGGCACTCCTTCAACACCATCGCGGACACCTCCGGCGACCACGTGTCGCTCGCCGGGCTCCCGCGCGTGGTGGACATCGACGTCCCGGGGCGGTCGGTATCCCTGACCGCCGGACTCCGCTTCGGCGAGTTCGCCGCCGAACTGCACGAGCGCGGTCTCGCCCTCGCCAACCTGGGATCGCTCCCGCACATCTCCGTGGCCGGAGCCGTCGCGACCGGCACGCACGGCTCGGGTGTGGGAAACCGCTCACTGGCGGGCGCCGTGCGCGCCCTCTCCCTGGTGACGGCCGACGGAGGGACGCGCACCCTGCGGCGTGACGACGAGGACTTCGCCGGCGCGGTCGTCTCCCTCGGCGCGCTCGGCGTGGTGACCTCCCTCGACCTGGATCTCGTGCCCGCCTTCGACATACGGCAGTGGGTGTACGAGGACCTTCCCGAGGCCACCCTGACCGCGCGCTTCGACGAGGTGATGTCCGCCGCCTACAGCGTCAGCGTCTTCACGGACTGGCGCCCCGGCCCGGTCGGCCAGGTCTGGCTGAAGCAGCGGGTGGGCGAGGAGGGCGCGGCGGGCGCGATGCCCGCCGAGTGGCTGGGCGCACGGCTCGCCGACGGCCTCCGGCACCCGATCCCCGGGGTGCCCGCCGAGAACTGCACCCGGCAGCAGGGCGTGCCCGGCCCCTGGTACGCGCGGCTGCCCCACTTCCGGATGGAGTTCACCCCGAGCAACGGCGACGAGCTCCAGTCGGAGTACTTCGTGGCCCGCGCGGACGCCGCCGCCGCGTACGAGGCCCTGGCCCGGCTGCGCGACCGGATCGCCCCGGTGCTCCAGGTCTCCGAGCTCCGCACCGTCGCGGCGGACGACCTGTGGCTGAGCCCCGCCCACGGCCGGGACTCGGTGGCCTTCCACTTCACCTGGATCCCGGACGCGGCTGCCGTCGCGCCGGTGGTCGCGGGGATCGAGGAGGCCCTGGCCCCGTTCGGCGCCCGCCCGCACTGGGGCAAGGTCTTCTCCACGGCCCCGGAGGTGCTGCGCACGCTGTACCCGCGCTACGCGGACTTCGAGGCGCTGATGACCCGCTACGACCCGGAGGGCACCTTCCGCAACGCCTTCCTGGACCGGTGCTTCCGGCGCTGACCCGCGTGGTCAGCGGTTGCCGCGTTCGTCCTGGGCCCGGGACGGCCAGGCGGCGGCCGAGCGGCCCGGGGCGAGCTGGTCGACCACGTCGGCCAGTTCCTCGCAGGCGTGCTCGATGCGGTGCCGGATGTTCTGCTGCTCGGTGACGACGGCGGCCAGCAGGAGAGCGGTGAGGGCGACGGCGCCGTTCAGCACCGTGAGGTTGACCATCACTTCCACGATGGTGTGCCCCGTGAACGGCCCGGCCCCGTCCGTCCCCGCCATGATCGCCAGGACGGACACCAGCAGGGCGCACGGCGCGCTGCCCGCCAGCCGGAAGCGCAGGGCCGCCCAGATGACGATGGGGAACACCAGATAGAGCATCGACAGCGAGCTCCGGGTGGCGACCAGCGTTCCGGTGACCGCGACAACCAGCAGCACCACGGCCTCCGGCCAGCGGTCCGTGAGCCGGGGGAGCCGGACCCGGTCCAGCACGAGCATGACGGGTGTGACCACCAGGACCCCCATGACGTCCCCCGCCCACCACGCCGCCCAGACGGACCAGAAGCTGCCGGCGGGCAGCTTGCCGTCCGCCACGAGCATCGTCGTCCCGGCGGTCGCGCTGATCACCATGGCGGCCATCGCCCCGAGGAACACCAGGACGATGCCGTCGCGCAGCCGGTCCAGCTCCCTGCGGAAGCCGGCCCGTCGCAGCAGTGCGTACGCGCACAGGGGCGCGAGCGTGTTGCCCGCCGCGACGGCGAGCGTGGACGGCGTCACCGTGCCGCCGAGCATGCCCACGACGACAAGTGAGCCGATCGCGACCCCCGGCCATACGCTCGCCCCGGCATACAGCAGGCAGCCCAGCGCGATCCCGGTCGGCGGCCACAGCGGCGAGACCACCGCTCCCTCGACGGTCACCTCCCGCAGCAGCCCCAGGCGGGCCGACCCGTAGTAGGCGGCGGCGACACCCACGACACGCAGGACCGCCAGCAGGTGACGGCGGTTCCTCTCGCTGCGGATCACGGTTCTCATCAGACACCGGTGCCGAGGCCGGCGCCGTGTGACACGCACGAACGGGCGGGGCGCCGTCACCCTCCGCCGGAGGCGAAGCGCCCGTGGCGCAGGACGAGCACCGCGGCGTCGTCCTGGTGCCCCGTCCGCTCGGCGGTGCCCATGATCGCGTCGGCCAGCGCGTCGGCGTCCTCGCCCACCCGGGACCGTACGAGCCGCACCACCTCGTCCAGCCCCGCGTCCAGGGAGTACGAGGGGCCCTCGACCACCCCGTCGGTCAGCAGCACGAAGGCCCCTTCGCCACTGAGCGAGCGCGTGGTGACCGGATACCTCTCGCCCGACTGCACACCGAGCGGCAGCCCGCCCTCGTCGTCCGTGGTGCCCGCCCGGCCGTCGGCGGTGGCCCAGACGGCGGCCACATGCCCGGCCCGGGCGCTGCGCAGTTGCCCGGAGGCCGGGTCGAGACGTGCGAAGGTGCAGGTGGCGAGCAGCCCGGCGTCGGCGGCGAGCAACAGGTCGTTGGTACGGCTCACGACCTCGCCCGGGTCCTCCGCCGCGAGCGCGAACGCGCGCATCGCGATGCGGATCTGGCCCATGAAGGCGGCGGCCTCCACGTCGTGACCCTGCGCGTCCCCGATGGCGAACGCCAGCGCCCCGTCGGGGAGCACGAACCCGTCGTACCAGTCGCCGCCGATGTCCAGGCCACTGCGCGCCGGGGTGTACCGGGCGGCGGTCCGGAGACCCGGCAGCGACGGCAGGGCGGTGGGCAGCATCTCCCGCTGGAGCGCCTCGGCCAGTTCCACCCTGGCCTGGTGCAGTTCCACCTCGCGGCGGGCCCGGGAGGTGAGGTCGTGGAGGGTGGTGAGCAGTTCGTCGGAGCTGGCCGACCGGGAGGGACGACGCCGGTTCATGGGCCGCTCCGCGGGGAGGGGGGATGGCGAGCCGGGTGTCTGCATCCTATTTCGGCCGGGGACCGGCCGCAGTCCGGGCGGGCGGCGCCGGCCGACCGGGTGGATGCTGGAAGTGGACCCGTGCGGCGGCCCGCGCCCGCCGGCCGGTGCGGGCCGGGAGGTATGCGATGAACCGCACGCTGGAATGGACGGTGCGCGTCGAGCTCTCCGAGGAGGGCGGGACGACCAAGGCGGAAGCGGTGCTGGACACGGGCACCGCGAGACTCTCCGGCCAGGGGATCGCCCGGCTGAGTCCTCAGGACCCCGATGTCCCCACGATCGGCGACGAGGTCGCGGCGAGCCGTGCGATGCACGACGTCGCCGGGCAGCTGATGAGCGTGGCCGACCGGGCCATCGGCGAGTCCGGCGCCGGCCGGGCGGACGGCCCGGTGCCGCCGCCCTATGCCTGGTCGGACGCCACGGCCTGAGCGCGCGCCGCGGCCCGCCCCCGGGGAGGGGGTCCCGCCGCCGCCCCAGCCGAATCCGTACGCCCAGCAGCAGCCCTGGGGAGCCCCGCAGGGGTCCGTGCCCCAGCCGTGGGGGCCGCCGCCCGGCGGGCC